>NZ_JBNDHT010000150.1:0-15506 GCF_056755115.1 Rhizobium sp. SVR5-2C
CTAGAAAGACTGCCCTATTCCGGCATAGATGCCAAAACTTGCACCATCTTCGTACTTGTTCAAAGGTACGGCAAAATCAAGCCGAAGCGGTCCAAAGGGCGTGGCATAGCGAATTCCGACGCCGGCGCCAGCTCGAATATCCGAAAAATCCGGGAATTCATCGGGCCCCACGGTTCCGACGTCGATGAAGGGAACGACGCCGACGGTGTCGGTGATTCTGACGCGAGCCTCCAGCGAGGCCGTGACATAGGACTTGCCACCGGTCTCGTCACCATTGTCGTTACGAGGAGATATCTCCTGAAAGCCATAGCCGCGGACCGAGCCGCCGCCGCCGGCATAAAAACGCCGTGTCGCGGCGATCTGCTCCAATTCGCCCCCGATCAGGCTGCCCGCGGCAAGCTTGCCTGCGAAAACAACATTGTCTTCCGCACCAATTGCCTGGTAGCCGGTAATCGATCCCTCGAAGGACGAATAGATCACGCTGTCGAAAGCCTCGTAGCTTGGCGTTGCTTGCAGCGTTGCCCGATAGCCTGCAGTCGGATTGAACCTGTTGTCGCGTGCGTCACGCTCGTAGGTGAGCGGCAGCGCGAAAGTCAGGTATTCGTTGTTGCCGAATGCGTCGTCGTCGTCCTTTTCGTAGCTGATTTCTCCGCTCACCGAGGCGGTATCCTGATCGCTCAGCTCGTAGGATATGCCGAGCGACCCAGTGATCAGCGAGGCGTTGTACGGATCCGGATTTTCGGTCTTTGCGACAATGCCTGCTTTCAGCGTTGCCTCGGGGACAAAGGCGCCTGGCTTGGTGAAGAGAATGCCAGCCGAATAGTCGAGATTGCTGATGTCGTTCTCGCCGAACCGCCCGACCGAACCCTCGATCCGAAGGGATTCCGCTTCTCCGAAGAGGTTGCGGTGGCCCCAGTAGCCCTGGACGCCGAGACCATCGATCGTCGAGTAATTGGCACCGACGCCGAAGTAGCGCTGCTTGCCCTCGGAAACCTCGATCGTCATCGGCAAGGTGCCGTCCCCGGCAAGCGAATCGGCTTGGAGGATCGTGACGCTCGAAAAAACGCCAAGCGCGCGTAGTCGCTCGCTGGCTTTCTTGAGCCCCTCGGGGGAATAGGCCTCGCCTCTTTCGAGCCGGGAAAACCGCTGGATGAAAGTGGGCTTGACGGATTTTTCCCCGGTGACGCCGACATCTCCGATCGGTGCAACCGGGCCGCCCTCCGCTGCTATGACGACATCAACGGTGCTGGTGCGATGATCGGCTATCGCTTTCCGGGTTGTCAGCTTGGCGAGCGGTCTGCTTTCGCTTTTCAGCTGTTCGACGATTTTGTCGCCCGCGGCGATGATGGCCAGCGAGCCTGCCACCTGGCCAGGAGCAAGATTATAGTCGGCGGGGCTGCGGTTTGCAGCATCCCCACCAAACTGGACTTCCCTCACCCGGAAAACCGGCCCTGGGTCGATTTCGACATGCACGGGAATCGGCTTCGACCGGTCGAAGGTCGGGTTGGGAGGCAGTTCGTCGATATTCTTTCCATTAACGGTAATGGTAACGACCCCGCCATAGCGGGCATGTTCATAGAGCGTGGCAATCAAGCGGTCGCGATCGTCGCGAGCCTTGACGACAATACCGAGATCGCCGGAAACCGGGCGATCCTTGTCGCCAATAAGTCGCGAGCTGTCTTCCAGCGCTTTCTTGAGGTCGGCATCGGTGGTCTTGACGGCAAGATCAGCGGAATAGCGTACAGGATCGGGGACCTGTTCGCTCTCGCTCTGGTCCCCGCCGAAAATGGTCATGCCGAAAAGCTTGAATGCATAGGCCTTAGCAACCACGACCGGTGAAAATGCGGCCACCGCCGCGATCACCATCATAGTGCCTGTCCGCCGATACGCAGAACCCGTTTTCGGTGTCTTCCCTCTTATGTGCATCCGCCGCTTTTAGTTCCATCACAATGAAGCATTGCGTTTGCCCAGCCGTTAGCAGCTTAGCGGCAAAAATGCACGGGGTGTACCAATTAAGTTAATTTAAGTTAATTTAAGCAAATCAAGCTATTCAATTCACTAATTTAGATAGACGAAAAAATCCCGGTTGGGGCCGGGATTTTCGAGCCTCTATAAATTGGGTTCTGCCCGTTAGCGGGGGCAATCGTCGATATAGCGGCGACCATAGCGATCGCGATAGTAGCATTGGCCAGGCTGTTCCGCGACGTTGCCAATGAGGGCGCCAGCGAGACCTCCGGCTGCAGCGCCGACGGCGGCGCCGCGAACATTGCCTGTAACGACTCCGCCAATGACCGCACCGGAGGCCGCACCGATCCCGGCACCCTGCTGCGTCGGTGTACAGCTTGCAATGGACAAGCCGATCAGAGCGAATGCGATTATTTTCTTCATTTTGGTTCTCCAGGTTAGCTGCCTGCAGGCAGCAGCAGTCCCTTTGCGCTTTTTGACGTTCTTCTTAGTTTTTGAAACTATGTCGCGATAAGGTTGCGTCCAGCTTGCGCGGAAAATTTTCGCAATCACGGTTCTTTTCAATGTGACTCGATCAACACACAGTTTTGCATTCTTCGCTGAAGCATATTTGGCATGACGCCCTAAAGTAGCGGTTGATTCCAAAGCGAAAAGGTCAAATGATGCCCCCCGTGCCTGGAGGAAGGCGCGAGGAGGAAATCATGGCGAAGGTGAAACTGACGGTGAACGGCCGGGCGGTGAGCGGCGACTGTGAAGATCGTACGCTTCTTGTCCATTTTATTCGCGAAAAACTAGGTCTGACGGGAACGCACGTCGGCTGTGATACCAACCAATGCGGTGCCTGCGTCGTTCACATGGATGGCAAGTCGGTGAAGAGCTGCGGGATCCTTGCCGTCCAGGCGTCGGGTTCGACGATCACTACTGTCGAGGGGCTCGCCACCAATGGCGAACTGCATCCCGTTCAGGCGGCCTTCAAGGAAAACCACGGCCTGCAGTGCGGCTTCTGTACGCCGGGGATGGTGATGACGGCGGTCGACATGATCAACCGTCACGGCGGGCAGCTCGACGAGAATACGGTCCGCCACGAGCTCGAAGGCAATATCTGTCGCTGCACCGGCTATCACAACATCGTCAAGGCCGTGCTGTCCGCCAATGCGGAGATGCATGGCGGCGCAAGACAGGCTGCTGAATAACATCTCTTTGGAATTGTCTGGCTGACTGCCGAACGCGATTCTCTTTGGCGGAATGCCGGGCCCGAAACCCCATTGGGAGGACATCATGGGTGTTGAAGGAATTGGTGCACGCGTAGCGCGCAAGGAAGACAAGCGGTTCCTGACCGGCAAGGGACGCTATACGGACGACATGGTCGTGCCGGGCATGAAGTATGGCTACTTCGTTCGCAGCCCGCATGCGCATGCCAAGATCAAGGGTATCGACGTTTCTGCTGCAAGGTCCATGCCCGGGGTCATCGACGTGCTTGACGGCAAGCAGTTGCTGGCGGATGGCATCGGCAACCTCATCTGTGGCTGGATGATCCATTCCAAGGATGGTTCGCCGATGAAGATGGGTGCGTGGCGCCCGCTGGCGGTCGACACGGTGCGCTACGTCGGAGATGCCGTTGCCATCGTCGTGGCGGATTCCCTTAATGAGGCTCGCGACGCTGCGGAAGCGGTCGTCGTCGACTATGAGGAATTGCCGGCTGTGAGCGAGGCAGTCGATGCGCTCAAGGCGGGCGCGCCTCAGGTCCATCCGGAGGCTCCCAGCAATCTGATCTTCGATTGGGAACTCGGCGACGCCGGGCCAACGGACAAGGCCATTTCCGAAGCTGCCCACATCACGGAAATCGAGATCCACAACAATCGCCTCTCGCCCAATGCGATGGAACCGCGCGCCGCGCTCGGAATCTATGACGCGGGCGAAGATCACTACACCTGCTACACGACGAGCCAGAACCCGCATGTCGCGCGGCTCGTGATGAGTGCATTCTATAATGTCGCGCCGGAAAACAAGCTGCGGGTGATCGCCCCGGATGTCGGCGGCGGCTTTGGATCGAAGATTTACATCTATCCTGAGGAGGTCGTCTGTCTCTGGGCTTCGAAAAAGACGGGCGTACCGGTCAAGTGGACCGCGGACCGAACCGAAGCCTTCCTGGCGGATGCACATGGCCGCGATCACGTTTCAACCGTGAAAATGGCATTCGACAAAGACAACCGCATCATCGGGCTGAAGGTCGACACCATCTGCAATCTCGGTGCCTACATGTCCCTCTTCTCCTCGGCGGTTCCGACCTACCTCTACGCGACGCTGCTGTCGGGCCAGTACGATATCCCGGCCATCCATGCCAATGTCCGTACCGTCTATACGAATACGGCGCCTGTCGACGCTTACCGCGGCGCCGGGCGGCCGGAAGCGACCTATCTGCTCGAGCGCACGATGGAAACGGCGGCGCGGGAGCTCGGCATTTCGCCAGCGGAGTTACGGCGGAAGAATTTCATCCGCTCCTTCCCGCATCAGACGCCGGTGATCATGAACTACGACGCGGGTGACTACGAAGCATCGCTCAGTGCCGCCATGCAGGCTGCAGACTGGAATGGCTTCGCGGCGCGCAAAGCCGAGGCGGCCGGTCGCGGCATGAAGCGTGGCATCGGTATGAGCTGCTATATCGAGGCTTGCGGCATTGCACCGTCACAAGCTGTGGGTTCGCTCGGGGCCGGGGTCGGTCTCTGGGAATCGGCAGAAGTGCGAGTGAACGCGGTCGGTACGGTCGAAGTGCTGACGGGGTCGCACAGCCACGGGCAGGGGCACGAGACGACCTTTGCACAGCTGGTGGCCGATCGCCTCGGTGTCCCGATCGACAGCGTGTCGGTCCTGCACGGCGATACCGACAAGGTGCAGATGGGCATGGGCACCTATGGTTCACGCTCCGGTGCGGTTGGCATGTCTGCTGTCGTCAAGGCTCTCGACAAGGTGGAAGCCAAAGCCAAGAAGATTGCCGCGCATCAGATGGAAGCGGATGAGAGCGATATCATCATCGAAAACGGCGAGTTGAAGGTCGCCGGCACCGACAAGACGCTGCCATGGTTCCAGGTCGCGCTTGCCGCCTACACAGCTCACAATCTTCCGAGCGGGATGGAGCCGGGACTGAAGGAAACGGCGTTTTACGACCCTTCGAACTTCACTTTCCCGGCAGGCTGCTACATCTGCGAGGTCGAAGTCGATCCCGAAACGGGCAAGACGGAAATCGTCCAGTTCGTCGCCGCCGACGATTTCGGCAATATCATCAACCCGATGATCGTCGAAGGGCAGGTCCACGGCGGCATTGCCCAGGGCATCGGGCAGGCGCTGCTTGAAGGCGTCCAATATGATGAGAACGGCCAACTCCTGACCGCGAGCTACATGGACTACACCATGCCGCGCGCCGATGACTTGCCGTCCTTCAAACTGTCGCACCAGAATACCCCTTGCCCCAACAACCCGCTCGGCATCAAGGGGTGCGGCGAGGCCGGCGCAATCGGCTCGCCTCCGGCGGTGATGAACGCAATAACCGATGCGATCGGGAACAACATGCTGACGATGCCCGCCACGCCGCAGAAGGTGTGGATGGCTGCACAAGCGACCCATTGAGGAGGAACGGCCATGTATCAGACGAACTATCACCGCGCCTCTACGGTCGATGAGGCGGTCAGCATGCTTGCAGGCGCAGCCGAGGGCAAATACGTCTCCGGCGGCATGACGCTGATCGCAACGATGAAGCAGCGGCTTGCCGCGCCGAGCGACCTCGTTGACTTGCGTCACATCGCCTCGATGCAAGGGATCACCGTGCAGGGCCGAACGGTGGGGATCGGCGCGGCAGTCACGCATGCGGAAGTGGCTTCTTCCGCTGCGATCAGCGCTGTTTGTCCTGCCCTGTGCGAACTTGCCGGTTTGATCGGCGATCCGCATGTGCGCCACATGGGGACGATCGGCGGTTCGATCGCCAATGACGACCCTGCTGCGGACTATCCTGCCGCGATGCTGGCGCTGAATGCCTTGATTATCACCAACAAGCGCGAGATCGCAGCCGACGATTTCTTCACCGGTCTTTTCGAGACAGCGCTCGACGAAGGCGAATTGATAACCGCGATTACCTTTGAGGCACCGGAGAAGGCAGGCTACGCCAAGTTTCCGAACCCGGCCTCCCGCTACGCCTTGACCGGTGTCTTCGTGGCGAAGGGATCCGGCGGTGTGCGGGTCGCCGTCACTGGAGCCGGTTCCAACGGTGTGTTTCGCCAGCACGCGATGGAGCAGGCATTGAGCGCCAACTGGTCGCCCGGCGCGATAGCAGGCGTCAATGTCGACTCGACAGGCTTGATGTCGGACCTGCACGCCAGCGCGGAATATCGCGCCAATCTCGTGAAGGTGATGGCGAAGCGTGCCGTTGCCGCGGCAGGCTAATATCTTGACGGGGACAGTTCCCGTGCCAGCGAATTTGCGCGATCTCCCGGCTAATGGGTGATCGCGCATTTTTTATCTGGAATGATTCAAAAAGATAGGCCATTTGCCGCAGTTGATGCTAAAGCGGTTGACGTGTGCGCGTTCGTTGGGAGATGAACGCTGCACGATACTGGAGCAGATGATGGATTTCGAAGCGTTTTTTAAAGGCGAACTGGACGGGCTCCACGATGAGGGCCGCTATCGCGTTTTTGCCGATCTCGAGCGTCACCGCGGCAATTTTCCGCGCGCCACGCGCCACACGCCCGAAGGCCCGAAAGACGTAACCGTCTGGTGCTCCAACGACTATCTCGGCATGGGCCAGAACTCCAAGGTGATCGAGGCGATGAAGAACGCCATAGATCACTGTGGCGCGGGTGCGGGAGGCACCCGGAATATCTCTGGAACCACCCATTACCACGTTCTGCTGGAGCGCGAGCTTGCCGATCTGCACGGCAAGGAATCGGCACTGATCTTCACGTCCGGCTATGTCTCCAACTGGGCGACTCTCGGCACGTTGGGCGCCAAGATTCCCGGCCTTATCATTTTCTCCGATGCGCTGAACCACGCCTCGATGATCGAAGGCATTCGCTATGCGAAGTGCGAGAAGGTCATCTGGAAGCACAACGACGTGGCCGATCTCGAAGCCAAGCTTGCGGCCGCCGATCCGAAGGCGCCGAAGCTGATTGCCTTTGAGTCCATTTATTCCATGGATGGCGATATCGCACCGATCAAGGAAATCTGCGACCTCGCTGACAAATACGGCGCAATGACCTATCTCGACGAAGTCCATGCCGTCGGCATGTATGGACCGCGCGGCGGCGGCATTGCCGAACGCGAAGGCCTGATGGACCGGCTGACGATCATCGAAGGCACGCTCGGCAAGGCCTTCGGCGTCATGGGCGGCTATATCGCGGCCTCGACGGCGCTTTGCGATTTCATCCGCTCGTTTGCGTCCGGCTTCATCTTCACGACGGCGCTGCCGCCGGCGCTTGCCGCCGGCGCGGTCGCCTCGATCCAGCATCTGAAGGTCAGCCAGTTCGAGCGCGCCCGGCACCAGGATCGCGTCCGCAAGCTGCGCTCGTTGCTCGATCAGCGGGGTATTCCGCATATGCCGAATCCCAGCCATATCGTGCCGGTGATGGTCGGGGATGCGGCGAAGTGCAAATGGATTTCGGACCTGCTGCTCGACAATTGCGGCGTCTACGTTCAGCCGATCAACTACCCGACGGTTCCGAAGAAGACCGAGCGGCTGCGCATTACGCCGACGCCACTGCACAGCGATGCCGACATCCTGCATCTCGTCGAGGCGCTGCATTCGCTTTGGTCGCGTTGCGCACTGGCTCGGCAGGTCGCCTGAATTTAGGGAATTGTTCCTTCAGCAGAGGAGCGCAGCGCGCCGCCGGGCTTCTCTGTCCGCTGCGAAAACCTCGTCCATGGCCGTTGCCGGCGGCAGATCGATCAATTGATCCATGACGGTTTCGGTTATTCTCGCCATCTCTAGGAAAGAGAGCCGCCCCGCGATAAATGCCTCGAGGGCCACTTCCTTGGCGCCGTTCAATACGGCGCCCTGAACCCCTCCGCGGATCATCGCGAGCCGTGCCAGGCGCAATGCCGGAAAACGGACTTCATCAGGCGCCTCGAAATCCAACCTCGCCAGTTTTGCAAAGTCGAGGCGCTCTACCGGCAGAGTGGGCCGAAGCGGATAGGAAAGCGCATAGCCGATTGCCGTGCGCATGTCCGGCGCCCCAAGCTGTGCCAGCACGGAGCCGTCGGTATAGCCGACCATGGAATGGATCACCGATTGGGGATGGACGATCACCTCGATCTGTTCAGGCGCCAGCCCGAACAGATGTCTTGCCTCGATCATCTCGAGCGCCTTGTTGAACATGGACGCGCTGTCGATCGAGATTTTCAGACCCATCGACCAGTTGGGGTGAGCGCGGGCGGTCTCGACCGTGACATTTGCCATCTCGTCGACCGAACAGTTGCGGAACGGCCCTCCCGAAGCGGTCAAGATGACCCGCTCAACGGAATGGCGCTGTTTTTCCTCGAGTACCTGGAAAATGGCGTTGTGTTCGCTGTCGACAGGCAACAGCTTGCCGCCACCAGCCCTCACGGCTTCGACGAACAGCGCCCCTGCGGAAACAAGGCATTCCTTATTTGCGAGCGCGATATCGGCGCCGCGCCTCGCAGCGGCGAGTGTTGGGACAAGCCCGGCCGTGCCGACGATTGCTGCCATGACCCAGTCGGCCTCGGCGTTAGCCGCCTCCATTAAGCCGGAGGTGCCTGCTGCCACCGCGACGCCGCTGCCTGAAAGTTCACGCTTCAGCGCCTCGTAGTGCCGCTCGCTGGCCGTCACAGCGAGTTTGGCGCCCACGGATCTTGCCTGCCTCGCCAGCAATTCAACATTGCCGTTGCCGGTAAGGGCAGTGATCTCGAAATTCTCCCGCCCGCCCAGATGATCGATGACATCGAGCGTATTTTGCCCGATTGAACCCGTCGAGCCGAAGATACTCAGGCGCCTTGGGGCGTTTTTGCCGGTCGTCATGCGGGTATGTGCCAGAAATTTCCCATTTGCCTCTTGGCTCTACAGGGCTTTGAAATGAGCGGCAAGTGTGCGGTGCAGCACTTTTCCGCCGAGAAGGGGTTTACATAGCGTCTCTCTGATGTGATCCTTGTAATGTTCGTGCATGGTTTTCCGCACGACGCCGCGGCTGTCCCTACGGCCGCTCAAGGCAACTGCGAGCGCCTCCGCGCTCTATGGCACACGGCATCTTTATGCCGGGCCGCTTCACAATTGAGAGGAACAAAAGGACGCGCAGAAAGCGCATCCGGTGGTTTTTTGCGCCCTTTTCGGTGCGATTGGATTTGATGATGAGGCTGAAAAGAACATTGTTCGCCGGTGCATGCCTTCTATGGGTTCTGCCCGCCAAGGCAGATAATCTGCTGATCTGGAGGCCAGTGCGGGTTTCGGAGCAGTCCTACAAGGCGACAATGGGTTTCCACCTTCCTTCTGAGTGGGAAACCAGCGCCGGCGCCGACTTGGCGCTGGCGTCGGAAGGCGGCGGTACCGTCCAGACTGACTCCGAGCAGGCGACGCTCTGGGGCAAGATCACCAAGGTTCGTGCTACGCCCGCAGGCCAGGCGGAGCAGGATGCAAGCGTCAGAATCGATACGTTGCGCGGCAGCGGTTCGCTCCTGCTCAGCCGCTCGCGCAGCTTTATCCTATCGGATTCGCTCGACCTTCAGACGAGCCGGTTTGTCAGCGTCGGTTTCGATGCTGTCGAAACGCGACAGGCTTCGGTAACAGCAAGTCAAGCCTTGAAGCTGATCGCTCCATCGACTGGTACGACGTTTTCTGCCGGCGGCAGCGTTGTGGATTTCGGCAAGGATTTTTCAAGTTCGCTCGGAGTGAGCCAGAACATTTTTCCAAACCTCAATCTCAGTGCGGGTATGACCGATCCGCTTTCTATAGATCGTTCGGCAACCGTCAACGTCAACTACCGGGTAAGCTGGTAGGCGTCTGCACCTATGGTCGTTTGAAACAAAGGTCGTCGTTTGGCGTTTCTTGGCAATTCAGGAGGAGGAACGACCATGGTTTTCAAGCAGGCTACATTCCACGGGAAACAGCCTGAAATCGAAGCGGAGCCCGTCAATCATGCGACACTTGAAAGGGCGGTCGCTGCCGCGCTCGCAACCGCGGGCGGTATCGATGCGTCGGATGTCGAAGTGACGGCGGAAGGCGACAATATCGTTCTCAGCGGGACGGTAGGCTCGGCCTACGAAATCGAACGTGCGACGGCTGTGGCACAATCGATTTCGGGAGTTCGCGCCGTCCGCAATCAGATCGTGCTGGGCTGAATGGTCCGAGAGGGCGGTTAACCATTAATTAAACATTAACGTTTCGTAATTGGACGGCTGCATGGGCAGGCCCGTAGCTTCCGAAGCTGCATTTAAGGCGTTTTCAGAACGAAGGTGTTGCCATGCATGAGATGGAGCAAATCAACCGCCGCACATGGAGTAGTCCGATTGCCCGCCGTGACTACCGGAAGAGTAGTGGCTATCTGAATGAGGGTGAGCGTGTCGTCTTGGATATCGCGCGCAGTCGCGGACAAGGTGGCCGGATTCTCGACATCGGCGTCGGCGGCGGCCGAACGGCTGGCCTGCTTGGCGATATAGCCAAGGAATACATCGGCATCGATTACACGCCGGAAATGGTGATTCTCGCGCGCTCAAACTGTCCGGGCATCCATTTCGAACATATGGACGCGCGGGATCTGTCGGCATTCACCAGCAGTAGCTTCGACGTTGTTGTCTTCAGCTACAATGGCATCGACTCGGTCGATGCGGAAGGTCGCAAGGCTATCCTTGTAGAGGTTTCGCGGGTCTTGAAACCGGCGGGCGCCTTCGTTTTTTCGACGTTCAATCGAAACTGGAACGGCTTTGGCGACCATCGCGCACGTTCATCCATCGCATGGTCCGGCGATCCGCTTCGCTTGAGCTTCCGGCTTTTCAAGCATGCGGTGGGACTGGTGCGCGAGCGCCGCTTCGCACCCTTGGAGCAGCGCGAGGGTGAGCATGCCATTCTCCTGCATCACGCCCATGACTTCGGAATCATGGTCTATGCGACCACGCCAGGGCAACTCCGCTCCCAACTTTCAGCGAGTGGCTTCGACAGCAACCCCATGCTCTTTTCGGTCGACGGCCAGCCCCTCGGCGGTGAAACGCTGCCGGACGAGGAGTATTTCCATGTGGTCGCTTATAAGCCGGCGCTCAGCTAATCAGCCGGCAAAGCGTTCGACGAGAAACGTTGATTGGTAGCCGGCGCCCGCAGAACGATCGGTCTTCTGGGTTGTAATGGGCCCGGATGACTGATGAGCAATAGCAAGCAGCGCGACGCTGATCGCGACATAGGCTGCAATCAGTATGGTCATCTTGATGCGCATGGCGAGACCTCCTGTTTCGCCTTCAACGCCGGCCTCATTTCAAAGTTCCAAGTATCGCACTCTATGGTGCGATCGCGATGCCGCTACGTGTGACAGGCTGGCGCAGCTCGTTCACTATTTGAGACGGATATTAAAACAGCCTGACCGGCTCTGCCTTCTAAAAGTCCGTTTGCAGTGAACACTGGATGAGCCGCTCGCAAAAAAGTGCGGACGCCACGATACGGAATCAGGAAGATAGTTCGGATCATTCTTCGATGACATACGTTTATATAGCGCCGGAGTTGTTCTTCGTTGGCCGGGCTCAATCGTATCTGGCCAAATTTAGAAGGAGACGATGATGAGAAAAATCATTGCGATGGTGGTCGCCACGGCAGCACTGGCCCAAGCCGGTTCAACAGTTGCATTCGCAGCCGATGCGATTCGCACGTATCAACCGCCGCCCCAGCAGTCGGATGTGCGTGGCGGGGTGAAGATCGGTTTGCTGACCTGCGATGTCGGTGGAGGCGTTGGATATGTCCTCGGTTCAGCGAAGGAAGCCGATTGCGTCTTTACGTCCAGCATCGATAACGAGTTTTCTGACCATTATAGTGGCGACATAAGAAAACTCGGCGTGGACCTCGGATTTACGACGCGCAGCCGTCTTATCTGGGCGGTCTTTGCGCCGACCGCCGGCTACCATCACGGATCGCTTGCCGGCCTTTATGTCGGCGCCGCGGCCGAAGCCACAATCGGTGCCGGTGTCGGGGCGAATGTGCTCGTCGGTGGTACGACTGGATCGATTCATCTCCAGCCTCTCAGCGTCACGGGTCAGTTCGGGCTCAACGTTGCTGCCGCCGGGGCGTCGATGACCCTCACGCCAACTTGATAAGCGGCCACACGCCCTCCGGCGGCTCCGGTCGGGCGTGTGGCTGAGTTAGGAGTTCGAACTATGAGCCAGACAGCAAAGCTATCCGCTAGAGCAACGTTCGCTCGCGGCATGCTTAAGTCGGCTTCTTGGTCTGATTTGCAGACATCGTTCCATCGGCGCGTGCGGCATCGTTCAAGTTTCGGAGCACGGGAATCAGCAGCAGCGGCATTAGAGGCCTTTTGCGGCCTCATGTCACGTCCTGAAATGTGCTGATATCGCATTAGCGCCTTGCAAAGTAGGATATTCTATAGTTAGTTTTGATTGGAGCCAAACGACCCGGGATGCACATTTTTGTGCCTTGCCATAGATGGCGGACAGGTGTCCAATCAATTCACGAAACGTGTTGATTCTCAACGAAATGTCGTTTTCCATTTATTGGTTCGGCAATTTCGAGCGCCTGCGGCATAAACCTTGAATGGAGGCCCCATGCTGAATGAATCCGTGTTCGATGCGTTTGCGCGTAGCTACGAAGCGCGTCGCGAAACTGAAATGTCCATTACAGATTACCTGGAGCTCTGCAAACAGGAGCCGCTCGCCTATGCGAACGCGACGGAGCGCCTGCTCGCTGCGATCGGCGAGCCGCAGATGCTGGACACCGCCAAGGATCCACGCCTCGGCCGGATCTTCATGAATAGAACTATTCGGACTTACCCCTCCTTCACCGGCTTTTACGGAATGGAAGAGACGATCGAGCGGATCGTTTCCTTCTTTACCCATGCCGCACAGGGGCTCGAAGAGCGCAAGCAGATCCTCTACCTGCTTGGTCCGGTCGGGGGCGGCAAGTCGTCCCTCGCCGAGCGGTTGAAGCAGCTGATGGAGGTCCATCCGATTTACCTGCTGAAGGCTGGTGACGAGATCAGCCCGGTTTTCGAAAATCCGCTCAGCCTCTTTGACCCTGTCGCAGTAGGCCCACTGCTTCTCGAAAAATATGGCATTCCGACGCGCCGGCTGACCGGTCTCATGAGTCCTTGGTGCGTGAAGCGACTGGACGAGTTCGGCGGCGACATCTCCCGTTTCCGCGTCGTCAGAATGCAGCCTTCGCGGCTGCGCCAGATCGCCATCGCCAAGACCGAGCCGGGCGATGAGAACAATCAGGACATTTCTTCCCTCGCCGGCAAGGTCGATATCCGCAAGCTGGAGAGCTATTCGCAGAATGATCCCGACGCCTACAGCTATTCCGGCGCGCTCAACCGCGCCAACCAAGGCCTTCTCGAATTCGTCGAGATGTTCAAGGCGCCGATCAAGATGCTGCATCCGCTGCTGACTGCGACGCAGGAGGGAAATTACATCGGTACCGAAAATATCGGCGCCATTCCGTTTTCGGGCATCGTGCTCGCGCATTCGAACGAGGCAGAATGGCAGACCTTCAAGGCGAACAAGAACAACGAGGCCTTCATCGACCGCATCTGCGTCATCAAGGTACCCTATTGCCTGCGGGTAGCCGAGGAGCAGAAGATCTACGAGAAGCTGATCGAAGGATCGGAACTCGCAGATGCTCCTTGCGCGCCGGGAACGCTTGAAATGCTCGCACGCTTCTCTGTGCTTTCGCGCTTGCGCAAGCACGAGAATTCGACATTCTTTTCCAAGATGCGCGCCTATGACGGCGAAAGCCTCAAGGAAACCGATCCGCGAGCCCGTAGTGTTCAAGAATACAGGGATGCGGCAGGTGTCGATGAGGGAATGGACGGAATATCGACACGTTTCTCCTTCAAAGTGCTTGCTTCGACCTTCAATCATCACACGAGCGAGGTCGGAGCGGATCCGGTTCACCTGATGTACGTTCTGGAGCAGGCTATCCGCCGCGAGCAGTTTCACGACGAAACCGAGAAACGCTACATAGAGTTCATCAAGGCCGATCTTGCGCCGCGGTATGCGGAGTTCATCGGCAACGAAATTCAGAAAGCCTATCTGGAATCCTATGCGGATTACGGTCAGAATCTTTTTGACCGCTACGTGGACTACGCCGATGCCTGGATCGAGGACGTGGATTTCAAGGATCCGGACACCGGTCAGCTGCTCGACCGGGAACTCCTTAATCAGGAGCTGACGAAGATTGAAAAGCCGGCGGGTATCGCCAACCCGAAGGATTTTCGCAACGAGATCGTCAAGTTCTGCCTGAGATCGCGGGCAAACAACAACGGGAAAAACCCGTCTTGGACGAGCTATGAAAAGATCAGGGAAGTGATCGAGAAGCGCATGTTCTCGCAGGTCGAGGACCTGTTGCCGGTCATTTCCTTCGGCACCAAGAAGGACGGTGATACCGAGAAGAAGCACAGTGAATTCGTTTCTCGCATGACCGCGCGCGGGTACACCGAACGACAGGTTCGGCGCCTCGTGGAATGGTACATGCGCGTTAAGCAGGCAAGTTAATGCTCAGCGGGAGCCATCATGCACATTGTCGACCGCCGGCTGAATCCGCGCGGTAAAAGCTTAGAAAATCGTCAACGGTTTCTTCGGCGCGCGAAAAGCGCCGTGCAGCTGGCGGTAAAGCGTTCTCTTCAAAGCCGTAATATTCGAGATGTGCTCGACGGTGGTGAGGTCAGCCTGCCGATTGACGGCTTGGGAGAGCCGAGCTTCCGCAGGGGTGAAGGCGGAATCAGCGATCAAATTCTGCCGGGAAACCGGGCCTTCGTCGAAGGCGACATCATTCCAAGGCCACCTGGAAGGAGCGGCGGAAGACCGAAAGAAGCGGGCGAGGGCGACGGTGAGGACAGTTTCCGCTTCGTCCTGACACGCGAAGAATTTCTCGACGTCTTTCTCGATGATCTGGAACTGCCCGATCTAGCAAAACGGCGGCTGACCGAAACCGAAGAGGAAAGTCCTGTTCGGGCCGGCTACTCCGTTTCCGGATCGCCTGCCAATATCGCTGTCGGGCGTACAACGCGGCTGGCGATGATGCGGCGCATTGCACTTCGTCGCCCGCGCATCGCAGAAATCGAGGCGCTGCGGCGCCAGATCGAAGGATGCGAGGATGATGAAAAGCGTCTGGCGCTCGAGGCTGAGCTCAAGTCGCTGACGGAAAAAAGCCGGCGCATTCCTTATATCGATCCACTTGATGTGCGCTATCGCCGCTTCGAGAGCGAACCGAAGCCGGTAGCAAAGGCCGTCATGTTCTGCCTGATGGATGTCTCCGCCTCGATGTCTGAGCATATGAAGGACCTGGCGAAGCGGTTCTATCTTCTCCTCTATCTCTTCCTCTCGCAGCGCTACAAGAA
>NZ_JBNDHT010000151.1:0-15415 GCF_056755115.1 Rhizobium sp. SVR5-2C
CCGGTATTCTTTGCTTCGTAAAGAGCAAGATCTGCCTGCTTCATAAGCTGGTCCGGTGTGAGGACGGAAGACAGGCGCGATGAAATGCCAAAGGAGGCGGTGACGTTCAGTGCGTGCCCTGCCGACTTCAGCTCGAAGGGAATGCTCTCGACGGCTGCCCGGAGCCGCTCGGCAACGGCAGCAGCCACTTCAGGCGAGGTATCCGGCATCACGACCACGAATTCCTCGCCGCCATAGCGGCAGGCGAGATCGGCGCCGCGCACCGTCGAGCGGATGCGATTGGCAAATTCCTTGAGCACCTGGTCGCCGGCATCGTGGCCATGCGTATCGTTGACCTGCTTGAAGCGGTCGATGTCGGTAATCAGCACGGAAAGCGGCCGGCCTCGCGCCATCGAGCGGCTGAAGAGAAGGTTGAGGTGATTGTCGAGGTAGCGGCGGTTGTTGAGGCCCGTCAGCGGATCGGTGACGGCAAGCTCGATGGTCTGCTTCACGCTGGCGCGCAGACGGTCGTTGTAACGCTTGCGACGGATCTGCGTCAGGCTGCGAGCAATGAGCTCGTTCGTATCGACCGGGCGGATGATGTAGTCGTTGACGCCGAGATCGAGCGCCCGGATAACCATGTCATCAGCGCCCTGCTCCGTGATGATCAGGATCGGCAGGAAGCGGGTGCGCTCAAGGGAGCGGAACTGCGAGCAGAGCCGCAACGGATCATAGTCGTCGAAATTGGCGTTAACGATCACCAGCTCAAAGGCGTTTTCGGCCGCTTCGAACAATGCTGCCTGCGGATCGGAAATGGCGGTCGCTTCGGCGATCGGCTTCAGCGCCTTGATGATGCGCTCCTGCGAGTTGGCACGGCTGTCGACCAGCAGAATCTGGCCGGCCTCTTCCGCGCGTCCTTCATTGCCTCGCAGCATGTCTTCGATGCCCATCGTCTGCGCCGTCTCGGCGCGGATGCGCAGTTCATCGCTCAACGTCTTCAGGCGCAGGAGGCTTTTGACGCGGGAAATGAGCTGCAGGTCATTGACCGGCTTGGTGAGGAAATCGTCGGCGCCGGCCTTCAAGCCGCGCACGCGATCTGCCGGCTGATCCAGTGCCGTCACCATCACGACCGGAATATGCGACGTCTTGGCGTTTGCCTTCAGCCGCGCGCAAACCTCGAAGCCGTCGAGCCCCGGCATCATCACATCGAGCAGGACGAGGTCGACCTGGTTGCGCTCGCAGATCGCCAGCGCCTCATAGCCGTCTGCGGCCGTCAGCACGTCGAAATATTCCGCAAGAAGCCGCGCTTCGAGCAGCTTCACGTTCGCCGGAATATCGTCAACCACCAATATGCGCGCAGTCATAAACGTCTTTCAGATGCGCTAGGCATCGCCGAGATAGGTCTTGATCGTTTCGATGAACTTCGGAACCGAGATGGGCTTGGAGACATAGGCTTCGCAGCCGCCCTGGCGGATACGCTCCTCGTCGCCCTTCATTGCAAAGGCCGTCACCGCAATCACCGGGATGACGTGCAGCTCGTCGTCTTCCTTCAGCCACTTGGTGACTTCCAGACCGGAAACTTCCGGAAGCTGGATATCCATTAGGATCAGATCAGGCCGGTATTTGCGAGCAAGATCAAGCGCTTCCATGCCATTTCGGGTTTGAATCGTGGTATAGCCGGACGCTTCGATGAGGTCGCGAAAGAGCTTCATGTTTAGCTCGTTATCTTCTACAATCATCACCTGTTTGGGCATGGCACGCTCATCCTTACGTCCCCTTGCTGCCGCCTGCGCCGTGAAGGAAAATCTTCGGGCGCGCGATTCAAGGAAACCGATAGCTGCAAACTACCGGTATTTGGTTGAAAAAAAGGTAACTCACCCAGCGAAATGCAAAGCAACTTCAAGACTTCCAAACAATTAGCGAAAGACCCGCAGGAAACCGCCATCGCTGTTCTCGGCTGGCTCGCCAATGAGCCGGACATGTTCTCGCGTTTTCTGGCGCTGACGGGCGTGGAGCCGGCGCAAGTCCGCAACGCTATCAACGATCCGGGTTTCCTCGCCGGCATGCTCGATTTTCTGATGCACCACGAACCGACGGCAATGGCTTTCTGCGAAGCGAGCGGCACGACACCCGAGGCCCTCAGTGCCGCATGGCGGCATTTCTCCTCCCCCGGCCTCGATTCGGGAGAATACTGAGCGCGATGGAGGCCGTGACGCTCTCTCATGTACGGCTTGGCAACCGGCCCCTGATCGTCTGCGATGTCGATGACGTCGTGCTGCAGTTCATCGATCCTTTTCAACGCTTCCTTTTGAGCGAAGGGCACGAGCTTTTGCCGCGTTCCTTTCGCCTGCATGGCAACATCGTCTCTAGAGATGGCGTTGTGCTGGAGGATGTCCATGTCAGCCGACTGATCGAGACCTTCTTCGAGCGGCAGGAAAAGTGGCAGTTGCCGCTTTCGCTCGTCGTCGAGACACTCGGCCGGCTCTCCGCCGACGCTGACATCGTTTTCCTCACGGCGATGCCGCCGGTCTATGCCGACCGGCGGCGGCGGCTGCTCGATCGGTTCGGCCTCGCTTACCCACTGCTCGCAACCCGTCAGCCGAAGGGCCTGGTGGTGAAGACCCTGCACGGCACGCGCGCCCTGCCCGTCGTTTTCATCGACGACATGGCCATGAACCTTCATTCGGTGCGCGAACATGTCGAGAGCTGCCTTCTACTTCACATGATGCCGGTTTCCGAAATCCATCGTTTCGCGCCGGCGGCCATGGATGGTATTCCACGCATCAACACCTGGGACGAAGCCGCGTCCCTGATCGGCCGGCATTTCGACGAGGCCAACGCCGCGCGAAGCCTCACTGCTGCAAATCCAGCCGCATGAGCGGCCTTCCGTCCTTTCGCCGCGCCACGGGCTCGAAGCCCGCGGCATCGAAGATCGCCGTCGAACCGATGCAGAGCGTCACCGATTTCGATTGCTTCGTGTGGTCGATGGGACAGCCGTCCAGATAGCGCGCGCCGTTTTGCTTCGCGTGGTCGATGGCGGCCCGCAGCAGATGGTGACTGAGCCCCTTGCCGCGCAACGGTGCTGCAAGAAAGAAGCAGCTGACCGCCCAGACCGAGGAATCCAGAGCATCGCTATCCTCCAGCGGGCGCGAAACGGTGCGTGGCGAGTTGAACTGCGGAACGTCATGCCGCGGCCCCACCTGCACCCAGGCCACTGGCTGATCTTCCGCGTAGGCGAGAATACCCGGCGGCGGACCGGCGGCGATGCGGGTTTTGATATGCGCCCTCCGCTCATCCGGCCCCATTTTCGTGCGAACGGCATGCGGCAGCCTGAGGGCCACGCACCAGCAGTCGCAGAAGGCGCCGCGCGGGCCGAAAAGCGTTTCGAAATCTGCCCAGCGCCCGGGCGTCAGCGGCTCAAAACGCAGCTCGATATCCAAGGTCAATTCTCTCCCGTCTCTTGAGACTCAAAAGCTTAAAGCGTAATCTGCCGATGTTCAATCTTTGTTCCCGCCACGATGATGCTCAAGCCAGACAAGACACCCGGCTTCTGTCGCGACTGCCTTGCCGAGCAGAAGAGCGAAGCGCGCCGTTGCGCGGTCTGCGGCAGCCCTCGCCTCGTCCGGCACAAGGAACTCTATGACCTGACGCTTGCACATATCGACTGCGACGCCTTCTATGCGGCCGTCGAGAAGCGCGACAATCCGGACCTTGCAGACAAGCCGGTCATCATCGGCGGCGGCAAACGCGGCGTCGTCTCCACCGCCTGCTATGTCGCCCGCATTCACGGCGTTCGCTCCGCCATGCCGATGTTCAAGGCGCTGGAAGCCTGCCCGCAGGCGATCGTCATCCGCCCCGATATGGAGAAATACGTCAAGGTCGGCCATGAGGTCCGCGCCCTGATGCAGGAACTGACGCCGCTGGTGCAGCCGCTTTCGATCGACGAGGCCTTCCTCGAGCTCGGCGGCACCCAGCGCCTGCATCACGATCCGCCGGCGCGCACGCTCGCAAAATTCGCCCGCCGCGTCGAAAAGGAGATCGGGATCACGGTTTCCGTCGGGCTTTCCTATTGCAAGTTCCTCGCCAAGGTGGCCTCCGACCTGCAGAAGCCGCGCGGCTTTTCCGTCATTGGTCGTGAAGAGGCCGTTGAGTTTCTGGCGCCGCGGCCGGTCACCACGATCTGGGGCGTGGGCAAGGCCTTTGCGGCAACCCTCGAAGCAGACGGCATCCGCACGATCGGCCAGCTTCAGACAATGGAGGAACCGGACCTCATGCGTCGCTACGGCAGCATGGGCCAGAGGCTTGCGCGCCTTTCGCGCGGCATCGACGACCGCGAGGTGCACCTCAACGATCCGGCCAAGAGCGTCTCTTCAGAGACGACCTTTTTCGACGACATCTCCCGCTACGACGAGCTGGTGCCGATCCTGCGCAACCTCTCTGAAACAGTCTCCTGGAGGTTGAAGAAGAGTGGCATCGCCGGGAATACCGTCGTGCTGAAGATGAAGACGGCAGACTTCAAATCCCGTACCCGCAACCGGAAGCTGGAAGACCCGACGCAGCTCGCCGACAGGATTTTCCGCACCGGCATCGAGCTTCTGGAGAAAGAGACGGACGGCACGAAATTCCGCCTGATCGGCATTGGCGTCACCGACCTTTGCGACCCGGCACGGGCCGATCCGCCGGATCTCATCGACCAGCAATCCACGCGGCGCGCAGCAGCGGAAGCCGCCATGGACAGACTGCGCGAGAAATTCGGCCAGAAAACCGTGGAGACCGGCTATACGTTCGGCGGCGGCAAGCGCGACGGATAGTCTGGCAACCACGCCGCCGGAGCGGCCTCAAAATCACCAATGCGTGAGGACCGCTTTGAGCTACGAATGCTCAAGGCTTCATTAAACATCGTGCCATACTGTCCCGGGCAAGTATTGCGTATTGGTTGGATAACATGTTCTCGCGTTTAGTTTTCGGCCTCGGCTTGCTGTCGGCGACCGCACTCGTGCATCATGCAGCGCTTGCGGCCGACGCTCGCACCCTGCAAATCTTCGTTTCCAAGGACAAACAGTCGCTTACGGTCTATGACGGCGCGGAAGTGGTGGCGACGTCGAAGATTTCGACCGGCAAGGCTGGGCACACGACGCCGAGCGGCATCTTCTCCGTTCTCGAGAAGCAGAAGTATCACGAGTCCAACCTCTATTCGGACGCTCCCATGCCCTGGATGCAGCGGCTGACCTGGTCCGGCATCGCGCTCCACGAATCGAATTCAGTGCCGCGCTATCCTGCCTCGCACGGTTGCGTGCGCATGCCTGCCGCCTTTGCCAGGGAACTCTACAAGATGACGGACCTGAGCGTGCCGGTCATCATCAGCGATGCCGAAGTGGCGCCGGAGTCGATCGTGCATCCCAATCTTTTCCATCCCGAAGTGCCGGAGCCGCCACTGCTGCTCTCGGATGTGCAACTGCGCCCGGCGATCGGCGATACCAGCGGGAAGTCCGTCCAACTGGCGATGAACACCGTCGGCCCCCAGCCTGTAGCGGCCATCGCGGTACCTGAGAACACCGATCCGATCCGCATTCTGATCACTCGCCGCACGCAACGCGAGACTGTGCTCGATATTCAAACCTATCTCAACCAGCTGGGCTTTTCGGCAGGTACGCCGGACGGCCTGCTCGGCACGGCGACCATTCAGGCCATCAACCTTTTCAAGGCTTTGCGACCGGCGCTTTTCAAGGGCGACAAGGCCCTCGTCAGCGATACTCTCCTTAGGGAAGTTTACGCAGCGGCAGGCAAAGGCGAGCCGCCGAACGGCGTCATCATGGTGCGTCAGGATTTCAAACCCGTGTTCGAGGCGCCGCTGACCATCGAAAATCCGCGGCTCGCACTGGGCACGCATTTCTTCACGCTGCATGCCATTGATGCCGAGAGCGGCACGGCCGACTGGCTGGGCGTGACGCTCAAGAACGATCTCTCCCGCGAGACGATGAAGCGGCTCGGAATTGCAAACCAGGAAAGCGCGATCGTGACGGGCACGCCGATCGCCAACGCGCTGTCGCGCATCTCTCTCCCGGACGAAACGCGTCGGAGGATCGACGGGATGCTGGCAGCCGGTTCGACTCTGACGATCACCGACAGCGGCATCGGCCCCGAGACAGGCGCCGGCACCGATTTCATCACGATCACGCGCTAGCCCACTGCGTTGTCGCAGGTCTTGAACCTCGCGCATAAGTTCCGGAATTCTGCCGAATCAGGATATTCGATCAATCAATGAAGCGGTGCGCTTGATCGAAAAATGGAAATGCTGACGCATGTATGTCCTGAAGCACGGCATCAAGAAAAACCCCGAAAAGCGGTGGGCGCTGCCTGACCGTATCTTCTTCGGCTATGGCGCGTGCCACATCCTCGCAGGTGTCTTCCTTCAGCGCCCGCCGCTCGAAGGCTTTTATGCTGAGCGCATCATACCGAACGAGGGCTTTTGGGGAGGACATATGTATGTGACGAACGGCATCATCGCCTTCGATTATCACGGCTACTCGGCGCGCGAACGGCTGCTGGAACACCATCGGAAGGGCTGGGCGTCTCATAGTCCCGGATGGGGCTGTGCGATAGAGCGAGTCGACTTCGATCCGCTCAATACGGCCGAGCTAAACCAACGGAAGATGCGCGGGCCTGATCAATATCTGCATGACCCAATTCCCCGGGCACGCAACTTCATTGAGCGTAGAAACCATGCGAAGGATGCGGCGAAGGCGCTCGAAACGACCTTCGCTTAAAATTGTAGGCCGGCGCAGGAAATCTTGAGGACCTAGACAAGTTCGACATCGATGATACCGGGTGCGGCGCGCAGTGCGGCGGCAATCTCCGGCGTGATGCGGTATTTCTGCGGCAGCTCGACTTCGACCTCGCGCTTGCCCTCTTCCTTGATGACGATGAAGGAAACGAGGCCGTCGCCCTTGGCGTTGAGATGCGCCGCAACGGCGCGCAGCGGGCCCGAATCGCGGACATAGACGCGCAGCGCCTTTTGCATCTGCAGCGACTTTTCCTCGAGTGACTGGATCGTCTGCAAGCGCAGCCCGACGCCCTCCGGCCGCTCTTCGCCGGTGGCCGTGAGCACGAAGGATTTTCCAGGCTCCAGCACATCGCGGTACTGATTCAGCATTTCGGAGAACAGAACGGCTTCGAACTGCCCCGACGAATCCGAGAAGACGATGATGCCCATCTTGTTGCCGGTGCGCGTCTTGCGCTCCTGCTTCGAAATGACGGTCCCGGCAAGGCGGGCATTGGTTGCCCCTTGCTTCACCGCGGTCGAGAACTCCGCAAAGGTCTGGACACGCATCTTCTGCAGGATGCTGTTGTAGCTGTCGAGCGGGTGAGCCGTCAGATAAAAGCCCAGCACCTGGAACTCCTTGAGCAGCCGCTCGGACGCGAGCCAGGGCGCAAAGGGCGGAAGCGCAATCTTCTCCGGCCCGGATGACAGCGCACCGCCGAAGATATCTGACTGGCCGCTTAACTTGTTTTCCTGCGCGCGCTGCGCGTAGCCCATGATGCGATCGAGGCCGGCTGCGAGCTGCGCACGGTCCTGGCCGAAGCAGTCGAAGGCGCCGGCATAGATCAGGCTTTCCAGCACGCGCCGGTTGACCTGGCGCGGGTCGATGCGCAGGCAGAAATCCTCGATGCTCGCAAACGGCGTATCGCCGCGCACCTGGACAACGTGATCGACGGCATTTTCGCCGACACCCTTGATGGCCGCGAGCGCAAAGTAGATGCGGTTGTCGCCGGTTTCGAAATGACGGAACGAGGTCTGGACGGAGGGCGCGATCACCTCGATGCCGAGGCGTTTGGCATCCTGACGGAAATCGTTGACCTTGTCCGTGTTCGACATGTCGAGCGTCATCGACGCGGCGAGGAACTCCACCGGGTAATGCGCCTTCATGTAGGCGGTCTGGTAGGAAACGATGGCGTAGGCCGCGGCGTGCGACTTGTTGAAGCCGTAGTTTGCGAACTTCGCCAGCAGCTCGAAGATGTTGTCGGCCTGCGGCTTCGACACGCCGTTCTTGACGGCACCGTCGACGAAGCGCTCGCGCTGCTGGTCCATCTCGGCCTTGATCTTCTTACCCATGGCGCGGCGCAGAAGATCGGCTTCGCCGAGCGAATAACCGGACAGGACCTGGGCGATCTGCATCACCTGCTCCTGGTAGACGATGACGCCCTGCGTTTCCTTCAGCAGATAGTCGATCGTCGGATGGATCGACTCGACCTCTTCCTCGCCATGCTTGCGGGCATTGTAGGTCGGGATGTTCTCCATCGGGCCTGGGCGGTAGAGCGCCACGAGCGCAATGATGTCCTCGATGCAGTCCGGCTTCATGCCGATCAGCGCCTTGCGCATGCCGGCACTTTCAACCTGGAACACGCCGACCGTTTCGCCGCGCGACAGCATCTCGTAGGTCTTCTTGTCGTCGAGCGGGATCGAGGCAAGGTCCACCTTGACGCCGCGCTTGGCGACGAAATCGACCGCAACCTTCAGCACCGTCAGCGTCTTCAGCCCGAGGAAGTCGAACTTGACGAGACCGGCCTGCTCCACCCACTTCATGTTGAACTGGGTGACCGGCATGTCGGAGCGCGGATCGCGATACATCGGAACCAGCTTTGACAGCGGACGGTCGCCGATGACGATGCCCGCGGCATGCGTCGAAGCGTGGCGGTAAAGGCCTTCGATCTTCTGCGCAATGTCAAGCAGACGCGCTACCACCGGCTCCTTCGCCGCCTCCTCCTGAAGCTTCGGCTCCTCCTCGATCGCCTTGGAGAGCGGCGTCGGATTGGCCGGGTTGTTCGGCACCAGCTTGCAGATCTTGTCGACCTGGCCATAGGGCATTTCCAGCACGCGGCCGACGTCGCGGAGAGCGGCACGTGCCTGCAGCGAACCGAAGGTGATGATCTGCGCCACCTGCTCGCGGCCGTATTTCTTCTGAACGTAGCGGATCACCTCTTCGCGGCGGTCCTGGCAGAAGTCGATGTCGAAGTCGGGCATCGAGACGCGTTCCGGATTGAGGAAGCGTTCGAAGAGCAGCGAGAAGCGCAGCGGATCAACATCGGTGATCGTCAGCGCATAGGCGACGAGCGAGCCGGCGCCCGAACCGCGGCCGGGGCCGACCGGAATATCATGCTGCTTGGCCCATTTGATGAAATCGGCAACGATCAGGAAGTAACCCGGAAACTTCATGCGCTCGATGACGCTCAGTTCGAATTCGAGCCGCTCCCGGTAATCCTTTTCCTCGTAGCCCGCCGACATGCCGAGCGTCGCAAGGCGCATGTCGAGCCCCTCTTCCGCCTGGCGGCGGAGTTCGAGCGCCTCAGCGCGTTCCGCCTCCTCGGCATCCGCCGTCGCGCCGGTGAAGCGCGGCAGGATCGGCTTGCGGGTCTTCAGAATGAAGGAGCAGCGGCGGGCGATCTCGACCGTGTTTTCCAGCGCTTCCGGCAGATCGGCAAAGAGCTTTGCCATTTCGGCGCGGCTCTTCAGATAATGATCGGGCGTCAGGCGGAAGCGGCTGTCGTCGGAAACGATGGCGTTGTGCGCAACGGCCATCAAGGCGTCATGGGCATCATAGTCGTCGCGCGTCGGAAAGAATGCCTCGTTGGTTGCCACCAGCGGCAGGTCGTGATCGTAGGCAAGCCCCACGACCCTTTGCTCATGGCGCTTGTCGTAGGTTCCGTGGCGCTGCAGCTCGACATAGAGTCTGTCTGCGAAGAGGCGCTTCAGGGTGAGCAGCCGGCTCTCGGCCTGTGCAGCATGGCCGTGCTTCAGCGCCATGTCGATGGGACCGCCGAGCGCGCCTGTCAGCGCGACCAATCCCTCGGTGCCAGCCTCCTCCAGCCAGGACGCGCGGATATGGATCGCCTGGTTGTCCTCGCCGCCGAGGTAAGCGCGGCTGACGAGATCGACCAGCCGCTCATAGCCTGCGGCGGTTGCGGCAAGCACGACGATCGACGGCAGCTTGAGCAACGCCTGCTGACCGCCGCGCTTCTCGGTCTCCAGTCCGTCTTCCATGTCGATCGACAGCTGGCAGCCGATGATCGGCTGCAGCCCCTCCTCCATCGCTTTCTGCGAAAACTCGAGAGCGACGAACAGGTTGTTGGTATCTGTGATGGCGATCGCCGGCTGGCTGTCGCCGGACGCCTTGTAGAGGATTTTCTTCAGCGGCAACGCGCCTTCGAGGAGCGAGTAGGCGGAATGAACACGCAGATGGACGAAACCCGGCGTACCGCCGATGATACCGCTCTCTGCATCTGCCATGTCATGCCCTTTCAATCGCCCGAATGAATCGGCTGCATTGTCGAGGTTGCCGGCAGCGATGTCCAGAAGTAGTCCCCTATTCGGGCTGTATGAAGCTATACAGTCCCCTCAAAAAATTACATTGACATCAGAATCAGCGAGAAGCTGGCTACGAACATTGCGATGGAGGTGAATGCTGCGATATCACGGATCAGGTCAGTCATTTGGCTCTCCTTTACTTGTTATGTTTTTACTTTGTTCCGCTATTGTTCTGGTGTCAACAGGAATCTCTTCCGTTTGGTTAACGACGGAAGGCTGGAGAACAAATCATGAAGATTGTAGTTACCATTCTTTGCTGGGCGTTCCTTGCCACTGCTGCCTCGGCTGAAACGATCGATCCCGCACGCATCGTCGACGCCGCCACGGGTGACTGGGATCAGGATGGCCTGCAGGACCTCGCAGTTCTGGCGGCGGCTTCGGAAGACGGCGGCGAGATAGGCATCTACATCTATCTTCGAGACCAGGATCATCAGCTCCTGCGGCTTGCCGTGAGCGCGCCTGGCAAGATCTGGGGCAGTGCCGACGCTGACGGCGTGTTCGGGCAGGAGCCGTCGGTCAAGGCAGCCGGCAAGTCGTCGATTGCGATCCACTCACAGAACAGCGCGATGGGCCGCGATCGTTGGGATCAGACATTGACGCTTGCCTATCGAGACAAGCAATTCATCGTCGCCGGCTACACCTATACGCATTATGACACGCTCGATCCCAATGCCGGCGGTTCCTGCGATTACAACGCCCTGACCGGAAGCCTGCAGAAGGACGGCAAGAGCGTTAAGGCCGCGCCGAAGACAATCGCCATACAGGACTGGACCGACGAGACCGGTCAGGCTATCTGCGGAAAGTAGACCTGCTGCGCGTCTCTCAGAACTCGACGAGCTTGCCCTCGCTGATGGTCACGCGGCGGTCCATGCGGCGGGCGAGTTCGTGATTGTGCGTGGCGATCAGTGCCGCGAGTCCGGACTGCCGGACGAGCGCCTCGAGGGCGTCAAAGACGTAGCTCGCGGTTTCGGGATCGAGGTTCCCGGTCGGCTCGTCGGCCAAAAGCAGCGCCGGCGCATTGGCGACGGCACGCGCAATCGCGACGCGCTGCTGCTCGCCGCCCGATAGCTCGGCTGGCCGGTGGGTGCCGCGATGGCCGATGCGCATATAGTCGAGCAGCTGCGTTGCACGTTCGGCAGCCTCCTTGCGCGGAAGGCCGGCGATCATCTGCGGCATCATGATGTTTTCGAGCGCCGAGAATTCCGGCAGGAGGTGGTGGAACTGATAGACGAAGCCGATCTCGCTACGGCGGATCGCGGTGCGCTTTTCATCCGACAGTCCTTCGCAGGCATGGCCATTGATCATGACTTCGCCGGCATCGGGATGTTCCAGCAGCCCGGCCACGTGCAGCAGCGTCGATTTGCCCGTCCCCGATGGGGCAACCAGCGCAACGATCTCGCCGCTATGAAGGGCAAAATCGGCGCCCTTGAGAATGCTAAGCAGCGTTTCGCCCTGGCCATAGTGACGCTCGACGCCGGAAAGCTTGAGAACGACGTTCCGATTCATTGAAATCAGCATTCCTTATTCGTAGCGGAGCGCCTGCACCGGATCGAGCCGAGATGCTCGCCAGGCCGGGAAAATGGTCGCAAGGAAGGAGAGCGTCAGCGCCATGATGACGACGGAAAGCGTTTCACCGAGATTCATCTCCGCCGGCAGCTGGCTGAGGAAATAAAGCTGCGGATCGAAAAGCACCGTGCCCGAGACCCAGGAGAAGAATTCGCGGATCGATTCGATATTGATGCAGACGATCACGCCGAGCAGCACGCCGGCAACGGTGCCGACGATACCAATCGCAGCACCGGTCATGAAGAAGATGCGCATGATCGAGCCGGAAGTCGCACCCATGGTGCGAAGGATGGCGATATCGCTGCCCTTGTCCTTCACCAGCATGATCAGGCCGGAGATGATGTTCAGCGCCGCAACGATGACGATCAGCGTCAGGATCATGAACATGACGTTGCGCTCGACCTCAAGGGCGGAAAAGAAGGTCTGGTTGCGCTGCCGCCAGTCCGTGATCGCGATCTGGCGGCCAGCCGCCGCCTCCACCTTCGGACGGAGATTGTCGATATCATCAGGGTTGTTTGCGAACAGTTCGATCGACTGAACGAGCCCCTCGGCATTGAAATAGAGCTGCGCCTCTTCGAGCGGCATGTAGATGATCGCCGCGTCATATTCCGACATGCCGATCTCGAAGATGCCGGAAACGGTATATGACTTGACGCGCGGATTGATGCCCATCGGCGTCACATCGCCTTCCGGCGAGATCAGCGTGATCGTATCGCCCGGCTGCAGGCCGAGCTGCGTTGCCATGCCGGAACCGACGAGAACGCCCTGCCCGGAGGCGAAGCCCACCATGTCCCCGGACTTGATGTTATCGGAAACCGTCTTGAGCTTGGTAAGGTCTTCCGCACGAATGCCGCGCACCAGCGCGCCGGTTCCGGCACCCGCCTGCCCCGAGGCCAGCGTCTGCCCCTCGACCAGCGGCAGCGCCATCTTGATGCCCGGCACTGCTGCAAACTTGTCAGTCAATGCCGCATAGTCGTTAAAGGGACCGTCTACCGGCTGGACGATCATATGGCCGTTGATGCCGAGAATGCGCGAGATCAGCTCGGTGCGGAACCCGTTCATCACCGCCATGACGATGATCAGCGTCGCCACGCCGAGCATGATGCCTACGAAGGAAAAGCCGGCAATGACAGAGATGAAGGCCTCCTTGCGGCGGGCGCGCAGGTAGCGCCACGCCACAAGGCGTTCGAAGGCAGAAAATGGGCTGCTTGCCGGACCAAAGCCAGATTTCGAACCCCGCTGGTCCACCGCCGCTTCTGCCATTTCGCCTCCGTTCAGCCTTACGCCAAGAGCTTGTTGATCGCCGCGTCGATGGTCATCGTTTCACGGGCACCGGTCTTGCGGTCCTTTATTTCCACTTCGCCGTTCGCGACCGCGCGCGGACCGGCGATGATCTGGACGGGCACACCGATCAAATCGGCCGTGGCGAACTTCGTTCCGGCGCGATCGTCGGTATCGTCGTAGAGAACGTCCTTGCCTGCATTCGACAGCGCCACGTAGATCTTCTCGCAGGCTGCGTCGCAGGCACCGTCGCCCGCCTTCATGTTGATCACGATCGCATCGAAGGGAGCGACGGAAGCCGGCCAGATGATTCCGTTCTCATCATGCGATGCTTCGATGATGGCGGGAACAAGGCGCGTCGGGCCGATCCCGTAAGAACCCATGTGAACGGCGTGTTCTTTGCCGTCCGGACCCTGCACCCTGGCGCCCATCGGCTCGGAGTATTTCGTACCAAAATAGAAAATATGCCCGACCTCGATGCCGCGAGCGGAGAGACGATCGCCCTCCGGCACCGCGTTGAAAGCGGCCTCGTCATGCATTTCGGACGTTGCAGCGTAGAGCGAGGTCCACTTGTCGAAGACGGCCTTCAGGCCCTCGACGCTGTCGAAGTCCGTATCTGCAGCCGGAATATCGAAATTGACGAAATCCTTGTGGCAGAAGACTTCGGATTCGCCCGTATCCGCTAGGATGATGAACTCGTGGCTCAAGTTGCCGCCGATCGGGCCGGTGTCGGCGCGCATCGGAATGGCGCGCAGGCCCAGGCGGTCGAAGGTACGCAGGTAGGCCGTGAACATCTTGTTGTAGGAATGCTCGGCACCTTCGCGCGTCAGATCGAAGGAATAGGCATCCTTCATCAGGAATTCGCGCGAGCGCATGGTGCCGAAGCGCGGGCGGATCTCGTCGCGGAACTTCAGCTGAATGTGATAGAGATTGAGCGGCAGGTTCTTGTAGGACTTGACGTAGGAACGGAAGATATCCGTCACCATTTCCTCGTTCGTCGGTCCGTAAAGCATCGGCCGGTCCTGCCGGTCCTTGATGCGTAGCATCTCCTTGCCATAGGCGTCGTAGCGCCCGCTCTCCTGCCAGAGTTCGGCGGACTGGAGCGTCGGCATCAGAAGCTCGGTGGCGCCCGCACGGTTCTGCTCCTCGCGGATGATGTTGTTGACCTTGTCGAGAACCCGCTTGCCGAGCGGCAGCCAGGAATAGATGCCCTGAGACTGCTGGCGGATCATTCCGGTTCGCAGCATCAGCCGGTGAGAGACGATTTCCGCCTCCTTGGGGTTTTCCTTAAGGATGGGCATAAAATAGCGGGACAGACGCATGACGGATTCCAGAGCAGTTGGGATTCCGCATCTCATACGGAATCGACGGCGATCATTGGTATTGGGAGCGTTCATAACCGCTTCGCGGCCGGAAAGAAACCCGCGTTGGGCGCAGGCGCCCTTCCGTAGCCGCAAGTTTACCGTCAAAAGATGCCCCTGTTGGAAAAAGCGGGCTTTTTGAACGGCTTGCGTCAAAATGTCATCAACAGGAATTTTCTTCTCAACTGTAGCAAAAATGCAAAAAAAGCTGGTGACAAAGCCCATTCTTTGAGCTAGCTTTAGCTTACAAAACAGGCAGGGAGTTCAATCCCTGTCGAATTTCGCGGTCAAGTCTTGGGAGGATCAGATCTTAGGCGCGTTCATCGCAGCCCCGGCAACGGTACAGATCACGCGATACTTGAAAACAAGGCTTTCAGCCTTGTTTTTTTTTGGTTTTTTATCAGCCATCACCTGCAGAAAGCCGTTTCTGACGTAACGGTAAGGCCACATGCCGTTGCGTGAGTTCTCTGCCGCACTTTTGTGACGCGCGTATGACAGGGATTTTTAATTAGAACAACGGCATATGCTCAAAGATCGAGCAAAAGCTCCAATTATTGGAAATGGGGGCCGATCTGCGGGAGGGCATCGAACCCCCAGCCGAAATAAGTCGACGAAACATACCAGGCGACATAGACGACCGCCGAGATGATCGTCGTCAGCGAGAAGGTGAAGAGCGCCCGAAACCGCGTCGGCGCGCTCGGAACGGTGCCGAGAACGACCTCGTTATCCTCCGCTTGGGTGCGCAGGCCGATGGGCAACACCGCAAAGAGCGTGATCCACCACACGATGAAATAGACCGCAAAGCCCTGTAGAAAAATCTGCAGCATTCTTATGTCCCGAGGTGCGGCTGCGAACATCGCAACAG
>NZ_JBNDHT010000152.1:0-15325 GCF_056755115.1 Rhizobium sp. SVR5-2C
AATTCGATCTCCGGCGGTCGACTGGACCGATAGCGGATCGTCTTGCGGTCAGCGGATACAATCTGGCAGGCCCGCCGCTCTGAAAGAGCATGGCGGCCTTCAGATGCGTGACGGCTTCACGCTTGGCGACAGGCCCTACCATTTTTTTGATAGAAGCTCGCGGGGCGCGGCTGAATCCAACATCTGCTCGGCGAGCAATTTCTTCAGCTTGGCATTCTCTTCCTCGAGCGCCTTCAGCCGTTTCGCCTCGGAGACTTCCATACCGCCGTATTTGGCTTTCCAATTATAAAATGTCGCTTCTGAAATCCCGCGCTTACGGCAGAGGTCGGCCGCCTTCGCGCCAGCCTCCTGCTCCTTCAGCACCGCAATAATCTGCTCTTCCGTAAATCGCTGCTTCTTCATTCGTCCGTCCTTTAACAGGCCGGACCCTAATCCATTCCGGAGGAAATTACCCGTGGCAGGTCAACCCTTAAATTGGGCCATTCAGAACTGGAATTTTCCACTTATGATCCCTGTGGGGCATTGAGGAGAATCCCATAAGGCATCGAAGTTTTCGGAGGCGCAGATCGCCTTCGTGCTGAAGCAGGCGGACGACGGCACGCCGATCGCCGAGATGTGCCGCAAGGCAGGAATTTCTGACGCGACCCATTATAATCGGCGCAAAAATACGCCGGTCTGATGCCGTCGAAGATGAAGTGGCTGCGGCACCTCGAGGAAGAGAACGCCAAGCTGAAGCGTATCCTCGCCTGACTTCGCACAAAGAGCGACCCCACGCGGGTGCATACTCAAAGGCAATCCCAACGTTACGCTAGAAGCCTTCGAGAATGCGGGCCGATTCGCGTAGTGCATAACTGAGTAGCCACCGATGATTGGTCATCAGTGGCTTTGCAGAGAACTGCAAATTTAGTCAAAGCGATGACTTTATCTTCTCCGCGACGTTGGGAGAAAGCCATTTCGTCCAAATATCGGGATTGTTCGTAAGGAAGTATCTTGCGGCGTCTTCGCCGCTCGCTTGATTCTCGGTCATCCAGGCTAACAGCTCGTTGAGGGTGGCGTTGTCCCAGCGCCGCTTTCTCAGGTAGTCCAGCGCTGCACCGGCACGCTTGGCGAACCCGGGGGTGACGAGCGTCTCCACTTTGTCGGTGGGCCAAGCGTTTACTTTGGGGTCTTCGCAATCAACCACGGTGTTACAACGTTTCCATTCCGTGGCATCGTAAGGCGCATCAAAATCAAGCTTGACCATGGGATACTTGCCGAGCAACGACGTGGGCGACCAATAATAGCCCAGCCAGCCGATCTTGCGCTCGTAGTTTTTGGCAATTGAACCATCTAGACCCGCCGTCGAACCTGGATCGATCAGCATGAAACCTTTCGCGTCCCCATCGTAGGCTTTGTACAATTGGCTGGTCGCGATTGATGATCCCCATCCTGATGGACCATTGAAGACTGCACCCTTCGAAGCGTCCTCTGGAGCAGGAAAAAGTTCCGGCTGTTTCAATGCGTCGGAAACCGTCTTAATCTCCGGATGGGCGTCGGCGATATACTTTGGGATGTACCATCCCTGTATTCCCCCTTCACTTAATGCGTTCCCAGCCGATATCAACTTTCCTTCGGCAACGGCGCTTGAGACACTGTCGGGCAGAGCATTGAGCCATGCCTCAGGGGCTATATCGGGCTCCCCCTTTTCAATCATTGAGGTCATGATCGAAACTGTGTCACCGATGGTGATCTCTGCGGAACACCCGTACCCGTTTTCGAGAATGATCTTGTCTATGTTTGCTAGGACGTCTACCGATTGCCAGTTCATGTTCGCGATAACGACGTCACCGCATTCTGCTGCAAACGCGACGTGCGCGAGGCTGGTAAGACTAACAACCGCAAGACAGGTGCTGGCAAGCATTTTTCCAAACATCTTGATCCCCTTAGATAGCGGTCTCTCCTCAATTCGGCCTTGCAGCGCGACCGCAGTCGCTGTGGCCGTTGGCAAGCCTCCGACGAGCCCTTCGAAGAACACTGTCCGCTGATGTCAGTGCCCTGTGCGAACAACAAGAAGCATCAGGATTTTTGTCCCGGCCCTTTGACTGGCTCTGCATGCTCACAAAGACAGAACTTCAACTGGGTATGGGTTCGATTGCGGCATGCCCATTTTCGCGACGGTGCTCGATCTTAATTCCCTCGAACGGCATACCGGGAAGCGTCAAGTTGTAAGTGTTGATCCAAACTGTCCCAGCTTTGAGCTGGGCCGTCAGTCGGTGTCCGCGAGCGAGTTCTCTTGTGAATATGCCTGCTGCCAGTCCAAGTTCCCTCGCGTTGGCTCTAGCGACCACGTCCTTCTCGTAATCTCTCCGTTCGCAGCAGTGACGAAAATGATTTCAGGACCAGTGCTATGTTTTGTAAATCTGCCGTGGATAAAATGCGATCCGGCCGGGTGATAGCGCGGCGTCGCCCCCTCTACAGGCTGATAACTGCACATCGGCGACGCCTTGATCGTTAGAGGTGAACGAAGATCTCGTCATTTTCAACCGACACCGGGAAGGTCCGCGCTTTCACACGGGGATCGACGAGGAATTCCCCGGTCTTGATATCGAACTCCCAACCGTGCCAGGCGCAGCGGACCAACTCTCCTGCCCGGTCATAGACGAACTCTGCCTTGTCCGTCCGCTTCGTGGTCCCGCAGACGGGACCCTGGCAAAGCGCAGCTCCCTTGTGGGGGCATATGTTCAGAAGCGCGTGGTATCTGCCCTTGAGCCTGAAGATACCAAGTGACAAATTGCCGAGCGTAACGATTTTAGCGGCTTCAGAAGGAACTTCCGAAGCCTTGCAAGCAAACTGCTTTGAAGCCATTGCTGTCTCCTTTACTCTGCTGCCATCGCCGTTGGTCGCGGAATGCGCCGGTAAATGTCTAGTGCATTCAGACCCAGTATCTTCTCCCGCCAAGCAGGGGGGATGTGCAGCTTTGTGACGTCATCATAGTCCCAGTGCGGATAGTCGGACGCGAAGAGCAGCGTATTTTCGCCATCCATTGCCTCCAGGGTTGCCCAAAGGTGCTGGACATTGTCCGCTTGCTCAAGAGGCTGGGTAGACATGCGAATGTTCGACCTGAAGTATTCCGAGGGCAAGCGCTTCAACCAAGGTGTCTCCTTGCGCAACGCCTTATAGTTGGCGTCCAGTCTCCATAGGACCGATGGGACCCACGCCACCCCGCACTCGATGATCACGACTTTGAGGCCGGGCCATTTTTCAAAGACCCCCTGGGCGATCAAGGAAGCCATATGTGTCATGGCAGATTGCGGAAGGATAGCGTGAGTTTCCCAGAAGAAGGTCGAAGGTCCCGCTCCGATAGCGGTCGAGTTCACGCCGCCCTGACCACCAAGGTGCATGGCGAACGGCAGCCCTACTTCAGCGCAAGCCTCGTAAATGGGATGATAAAATGGGTCACCGTAAGGCCGCTGAGCACCGTGGCTTACCAGGACCTGGACGATTCGAGGATGAGAGCCGAGGCGCCGGATTTCGTCTGCTGCCAGTTTTGGATCCTGCGGCGCAACAACTATCGACCCCCAGAATCGGCTGTCCTTGGGCAACCAATAGTCAATCATGTAATCGTTGTAAGCCTTACAAAGTGCATTGGCGTAATAGGGGTTCGCCAAGGTCGACGCCTCGATCGGCTCGTCGCCGGTCAGGATTGCCACGTCGATATTGTATTTGTCGAGGTGTTTTTCCTTCATGATCGCGTAATTGTCGTCCTCCTCGATCGGGTTGACGTCATAGCGCGAGAAACCCTCGGGGTGAAACCACGGACGGTGACCGTGCGGAAAGGCGCCGCGTGGACCCGTCTTTTCGCCACGAACAAACATGTCCTTGAAGAAGCCGTCCATATACGGCTCCAGGACAGTCGCGCTGCACCAGTAGTTGTGACAATCGACATCGACGATGAACAAGATATTTCCTCCCCAAAGGGTCCACGCTCTATGTGGGTAATGACCGCCGCCACATATGACAGCAAACGCCGCCTTCGATAAACGGAGGTGAACCAGCGTTATTGATCGTAATTTACGATCTACAGCAGAGCCTAGCATCGGCGGGAACTGCCGTAACTCCGCCGGGCGAAACCGCGCGTGCTTCTAAGCAGCATTTCATTGTGGGTTGGCAGAGGGGCTAGGAAGACGGGTCCGGCAGCGCCGGGTGCATTATCAGCAGGCAAGCGCGTTTTCGACCAATCGAATTTACCGATTGAAAAAGCGACGTTTGCTCGCTCAATCCGCTTCGTGGAACTTGATATAGCTATGCTATCCAATCAGAGGTGCGCATGATGCTAATGGAAACAAGCTTTCCCTTCTCTCTTCGCTCTGCCAACCAGCAGCCATGCTACCGAGGCGGCCCAGCAACACTGGTATGCAAGGCAGTAGTCGACGAGACGCACGACAGCCGCACGTTCGCGTTTGAAGACAGCCAAAGCAGGAGCTTCGATTTCAAGCCCGGCCAATATGGGAGCTTCAAGTTTAACATCGACGGAAAACTCTGTCCTCGCACCTATTCGATTTCCTCAACCCCGACCCGCCCCCACAATATCCAGATTACTGTCAAGCGCGTCCCGGGCGGGCTCGTCTCGAACTGGCTGAATGACCAGATGCGCCCCGGGATGTCTGTCGAGATTGCCGACATTGGAGGTGACTTCAATTACCTCGATATCCCATCCAAGAAACCGCTCTTCCTCTCCGGGGGGGCGGGCGTGACACCGGTCATGTCGATGCTGCAATACATAACCGACATCGTCGATCAGACCGACGTGGAATTCGTTTATTTTGCCCGAACTCCAAAAGACATCATCTTCCGAGACCAGCTTGAATTCATCGCGAAGCGTTTTCGTAATGTTAAGGTGCATCTCGTGGTAGACGACACTGGCGAGGAGCCTTGCTGCCGTGTGCAGACAGGTAAACTCAGTGCAGCCTTGATGCAGTCGCTCGTTCCGGACCTCGCCGAACGGGAGATTTTCATGTGCGGTCCGGAGGGTTTCATGAAGGCAGCTCGGACCATGGCTGCCGAGGTGCAGATCGGGGCGCTACACGAGGAGAGCTTCGGCGAAAAGATCTTGATCGAAGAAGCAGAGGGGGTGGGTGGCGAAGTTTACTTCTCACTCTCGGGCACACGCGGATTTTGCGCACCGGGAGAGACCCTCCTCGCCGCGGCTCTAAACGCCGGCATCTGGATCGGCAGTTCCTGTCAGCAGGGTGTTTGTGGAAGCTGCAAGGTGAGATTGACGCAGGGAATAGTGGATATGAAGGATCTTGGTGGACTGCCGGAGTTCGAAAAGTCGCAAGGGTACGTATTGGCGTGCTGCAGTTGGCCCTTGGGGTCTGTATCCATAGATGCTTGAAAGCGGCACCACCGATCAGGGGAACCGGGTAGAAGGACGCTGGGTCATTGAGTAGCTCTTCACGAGGTGACGAGTGGGACTGATGTCTCGGGCATTAGCTTGTAAGAGATTGAAAATGATGGCCCGCAACGCTCTTGAGTGCGAGGATTGCCCGGTGCACCAAGGGGTCGTGCTTGCGGCGTCTCTGCGTCGCCACATACACCGGCTGATGAATTTCGGGAGCGTCGGCCACGAGCTTCGCCGAAACACCTGAGCCTGCGAGATAATCAAGAAGGTATTCGGGGAGATAGGTTGTACCTCCGAAGCGTTTCATTATGCCGACGGCCAATTCCTCATAACCGACGGTTAGAGCCGGATGGGCGAGATGGGGCAGGAGTTCGGCATGCGCACGTTCGATGTAGCTCGTATAGGAGGCTCGGATGTACCGCTCGGTAGAGACATCGGCCAGGTGGTCGAACTCGGTTGACACCATCACGAGCCGCTGAGCGCCAATCTCCTCGATGCTGAGATCCTGGAGGAACTTCGGAGCGAACACCACGCCGATGTCGATTGCGCCGTTGGCAAGATCAGAGATGATTTGCGCCGAATAATCCGCTTCCAAGTGCAGCGCGAGGCGCTTGTTGGTCGCGTGCAGTTCCGCGATCCAGTCCAGGAAGAGCGTCCGCATCAAGGTGAACTGCCCGGAGACTCGCAGGGAACCCTCATAACGCTCGAGCCCTCCGATGTCTCGGCGGGCATGTGCCCAGCCTGCTTTCAGCGTCCATGCATGCTGTTCAAATCGAAGGCCGGACGGCGTCGGGATCGCACCAGCGCGGCCGCGATGAAAGAGTTTCACTCCGACAGCCTGCTCCAGCGCCTTGACGCGCCCGCTGATGGTGGACTGCGTGGTTTCAAGCCGCTCGGCGGTTCGATTGAAATTGCGCGTCTCGAGCAGGTCAAGGAAAGTGTCGATAAGGTCCAGGTTCATCTTCGATCGCAGATGGCGATTAATATCGTGTTTCCGGTTGCGTTTATCATAGCAAAGAAATGTTGTCATCTTGGGTCGCTCCGATATCCCGCCGAAGCCGCTTAGGAGAGAATGATGTTTATTGTCAGTTGCGATTGCCAAAATTCTATGTTTCCGCCGTCAGACTCAATTGACATCGTCTGTGTCAGAGCGATGGATTGAACCGTGGTCGATCAAACCGGACAGTTCGCCACGAGTCTCCAAGCAGCTCGATCGTTCTCGGGGTCTGCGGTGAAGTATTTTCCCGGCGTCGCCGTAGCGACAGTGATCGCAATCTCCGCGCAATTTCTTTCCGACCACTATGGCGCGCCCGCGACGTTGATGGCGCTCCTGTTGGGGATGTCTCTCAGCTTCCTTTCGGAAGACGGTAGTAAGACCGTGGCGGGCATCCATCTGACGAGTCGCCTTGTGCTTCGCTTGGGAGTGGCAATGCTGGGTGCACGGGTATCGCTCGGAATCCTGAGCGATCTTGGGGCTGGCTTGCTCTGTCTGGTAATCGCCGCTGTTGTTTCGACGATATTGTTCGCAATGATTGCAGGTAAAATCACTGGTATGGATTGGCGGCTCTCGCTTTTGACGGGAGGTGCCGTTGCGATCTGCGGTGCCTCGGCCGCTGCGGCTTTGAACGCCGTGCTTCCGCAACGAAAGAACAGCGATAGAGATCTCACTCTGACGATTGTGGTGATAACCGTTCTGTCGACCTCCGCAATGGTTCTATATCCAATGCTAGCAACCCAGCTGCAGTTTAACGCCCAAGAGTCCGGCGTGTTCGTCGGCGGAACGGTCCATGACGTTGCCCAAGTTGTAGGCGCCGGATTTTCGATCTCGGATGAGGCCGGCGAGATCGCGACCATCGTCAAGATCATTCGTGTGGGCTTGCTGACTCCTATGTTGATCGGCACGTCTATATTGGTAACAGCAATGGGAGCAGGTGATCGCCAGAAGCTGCGAAACTTGAGCCGGCTGATACCAGGTTTTGTCCTGGGCTTCGCGTTTCTCTCTGCATTCAAATCGTTGGGGATTTTGCCGGCGGCACTCGCAGACTTTGCTACCGATCTATCGCGGTGGGCAATACTGACCGCGCTAGCAGCCGTCGGGTTGAAGACGTCGGTGAGGGAGTTCGCCGGCGTAAGACCGTCGGTCATTGCTCTCGCGCTGTTGGCGACAGCATTTCTTGCGGTCTTTATCGTGGTCGGCCTCATCTTGCACAGAGGCTAAATCGGCGACTTGGTCGCTCCGCAATATTGAGACCAATGGGATTTTATGAGCAGCAGATAGCAGGCTGGGTCTAAATCCCTCCCCATGTGGCGAAGGATGCGCGGCGGCTGCCACGTTGCCATATCCCTCTCACCATAGACGTTGCGCTCAGCCTGCGTGACACCGTCGAGCTGCCGCTGTTGATCCAGGAGCCGTTGGTCGCATCCGGCAATCACTCGGTCGAGCTCCGTGCGCGGCACCTGATCCTCTCGCAATTCATTAACCGCGACATCGTTCGGGCGCGGCCCTACGCAGCCCAGCTAGGAACTTCATCCGCGGACAGGACGTTGATAGTGCACATGCAACTGTTTCACGAGGCCCCATGTCCGGCAAATCAAAGGTTTTCTCCCTCTTCGCGACTGCCGTGGCCGACCTCTCAGGTAAACCTGCAACCTTCGTGCTAGCCGTAGCTCTGGTTTCGGTCTGGGCGGTTTCCGGTCCTTTGTTCGGATTCTCAGAAACTTGGCAGCTAGTCATCAATACCAGTACGACGATCATCACCTTCCTAATGGTCTTCGTCCTGCAGAACAGTCAGAACCGAGATGGCAAGGCATTACAGGCAAAGCTCGACGAGCTGATCCTAACGTCTCAGGCGCAGAACAAGTTCGTCGGCATCGAGAAGCTCGACGAAGACGCCTTGCGACGGATGAGCAAGGCACTTTCTGACCAAGCAGAACGTATGGAAGACGTCGCCGACAAAGCATCGGAGCGCGATAAGGCATCGGCCTGACTGCAGTTGTTTTACTTCGCTTGATTGAAGAGGCGATCGCGACGCTCTGACCGGGCTGCTCGCCAGGTTCGGCTCCACGGCCGTTGGACAATGCTTCGACAGCGGAACAATTTATCAAGTGCCATGTTGATCATGATCTAATGGAGGAGAAGCAACAATGGCTACGGAACCCCGTGAAAACTTGATTGCTTGGCTTCGCGATGCCCATGCAATGGAGGAGCAGGCGATAACCATGCTCAACTCGCAGCTCAAGCGCCTGGAACACTATCCGGCACTGAAAGCAAGAATCGGCCAGCACATCGAAGAGACGAAACGCCAGGAAGAGGTCCTGCTGGCGTGCTTAGACCGTGTTGGTGGCGGGTCTTCATCGCTGAAGGATGCAGCCGGCAAATTGACGGCGACGGCACAGGGAATGAGCGGCGTGTTCGCCAGTGACGAGGTGGTCAAAGGCTCGCTCGCCAGCTACACGTTCGAGCATATGGAAATCGCAAGCTATCGCATCCTGATTGCGGCGGCGGATGTCGTTGGCGATGCCGAAACGAAAGCGGCTTGCGAAGGCATTCTAGCCGAGGAAGCCGCCATGGCGGAGTGGCTTTCCGATCATCTGGATGAAGTCACACGGCAATTCCTGTCGCGAGATGAAGCGGACATGACTGCCAAGCGCTGACTAGTGCGCTGCAGAGCGTGACCATAAAACTATCAGAGATAGACTTGAACCGGCGGGCAAGTATCCGGGTGAATATCATAGCTCCAGAAAGGACTGGCGTGACCGGCCCTCTGAGGAGCGTTCCACAGCCGCTTACGGTAACGCGATCGCCTCGCCAATGAGCCGGGCGTATTCGGCCTCGGGCACTCCGTAGAGGCCGCCGGCAACGGCCATCAGACCGGTGCGCTCTTTAATGACGCAGATGCCCCGTTGCGGCTTAACGAGCAACTCCCCTTCAAGGATGTGCAGCGCGCTCGTTACTCCGGACCGCCGAACACCAAGCATGAGCGACAAGAACTCGTGGGATAGGGCGATTTCAGAACTGCCGATGCGGTCCTGACACATCAGGAGCCAGCGAGCCAGCCGCTGCACGATAGTTCCTTTCCCGTTCGCAAGCGCGGTGTAGGTCGCTTGGACGTGCACAGTCTGCATGTAACGGATGAGCAGGTCCAGCAAAGTTGGTCTTTCGTGGACCAACCGGTGCATTTCGTCGACCGGCAGACGTTGAGCGGCCCCAGCAATCTGGACGAACAGTCTATGGGGGGATTGGTTTCGACCCGAGAGCACAGATGTTCCAACCATGCCCTCTTTTCCGACGACGCCTGTTTCGATCTCCACCTTGCCGCCGGCGTCGGCGACCATCGACGTAACGCCGGATTCCAGGAAATAGACGTATCGATGGGGATATGTGGCCTCTGCAATTTTTGGTGGACCTCAAGCTCGACGCGCGCGGATGCTTTCAGAACGCCCCAAGCTGCTTCGTCGTCCATGACCGAAATAAGGATATTCGAGGTCGTTTCCCGATCAGACATTTTCCCCCTCCCAACAAATGGGCGAGAGCAGATTGTCTCCCAAGCGGCTGACAGCCAAGATCATTCAGCCGACGCCATAGAGAGTATGCTGCTGGCCTATCTGAAGCAACGCCTAATGTGCGATACCGTACCAAGCGAGTACTCTCGCTTTGAGGTCGCTTTTTGAGGTACGCCACCGAACCGGAAAATTCCAAATCATCAGCGTTGCCCCCGATCGTAGCGGACGCGATCGGTAAGCACTGGCCCTGCTTCGGCAGGGCCTTTTTTTTTGGCGGCGTTCGGACTGGAACATTCGCGAAACGCGACCATTTAATTTATTTGGCATCCCGTGGTGGGCTCATAAACCCTTCCGCGCCCTTTCTGGGCGGCCGCGCGATCCTTGGATCAGGTTGCTCCGCTTCGGCGGGGCGTCTTTTTGTACGCTACCGTTACCGAACCAAGAACTCCAACCGTCAGGAACCCAGTCATGTCGGTGACCCCACTGACGTAGCCCAACACCATTAGCCGAGTTCCCGAGCACCAGCGGTGAAGGTCGTTCCCTGTTATACGGCCCTGCCTATCTCCCGATCCGGGAGGCAACCAGCGACCTGAAGCAATCCGTCGGAGTCCTCGCGGACAAGATGGTGACGCAGAGCGAGCTCGAATGGCGCACACAGCGAAGCGCTGAGGATTGCGTCAGGACGGACGGCAGCGTGAAAGAGCTTCGTGACGCCCAGGTGCCGCGGGAAGAGCTCGATCGCGTCTTCGCCAGCTATGACCAGCGGTTTACCGATCAGCAGCGACAACTCGACGACGTCAAACAGGCGCAGGCAATGTCTACGGTGCAAGGGATATACTGCTTGATCTGAGAGAGCGGATCGATCGCATCGAGCGTCAGCGGCTCTCTGCCGGCAAATGGGGTCGGCAGCGCAATAGTTACGACCAGGGCTCGTCCAAACGTGTCAGAAAAGGCGAGCCCTGTCGCAAACCACGGCGTCGGACTATGTTGGAGCGCGGACGCGCGGCTAAGTGCTGAGCTTGGCGGCTACAGCTTTAAAATAAAGCTCCGGCGGGCCTGCGCGTCAATAATCAATAAGGGTTAGGATCGAAGGGCCCGCCCTACGGAAAAGCGAGCCCTTGCCGCGCCTCCTGTATCCCCTAGCCATTCAGCGCGGGATTGACCACGCGGCACCCGGAGAGGGGTGTCATCCCGGTTGAACAGAAGAACTGCCGCGCACCCCAGGCGCGCCAAACAAGGCTGGTTCCGGAATGTTCCTAAAAAAATGCCCCGCCGAAGCGGGGCAGGTCACGGGGAAAAGGTGACCGCGCGGCCCCAGGATGAGCGCTGCGATCCGACATCACTGGGCGACTGAGGTAAGGAGAGTCTACCGCGCGGCCGTCACCTCAACGCTCGGGATAGGCGACCGTTCCGGTCCGGTACCGTACAGTCAAAAGAGAAGCCCCGCCGAAGCGGGGCAGTTTGGGATACGAAAAGGAGGACCGCGCGGCTTTCCGTATGAGGTAACGGAAGGGACCGGAAGAGATCGACCACGCGATCCCAACAGCTCCAACCCTCAAGCCGTAGCAATGTTCCGGTTCGGAGCAAAAAGAAGGCCCTGCTGCTAAGGAGGGGACAGGGCCAGCTCGCCAGCACTGCTGGCTGGACGCGCGTCTGGCAGGGCGTGCCATCCGCGCGATCCGCTGGGTTAACCCCGATCGTATCGATGATGTTCCGGTGCGCCGGAAACTGATCCAGAGGATCGCGCGGCCTTCCAGAGGGCAAGGAAGAGGCAAAACAGTAAGTCACGCCACGCGATCCCAAACACTTAACGTCGAGATGCCGCTGCTGTTCCGGTCTGGTCGCGTACTCAATTGTGCCGAAGCTGCTGTTCGATAATCTCGCGCGCGAGCTCTGTCACGCCGCCGTCGTCGGCTGGATCGGTGTCCAGCAGGGAGGCCGCGAGCTGATAAATTGCTTGGTGATCCTCTGCGGACAGGATGCTCTTGTGTTCCAGATGCAGCATCAGCGCCGAAAAGAGTGCTGATGTGGAAAGGGAAACGGCAGATGCGCAAATTAGGGCGGGGTCGTCCACGTCAGCAGCGATCCTTGATGACGGTGGGAGGCGTGTGAAAGCTCCCCAAACCTCTCGACGTTTTTTGCTCATGGCTCGTTCCCAGAATATACTCGGAATCTGGAGCCCGTTTGTTCCTGGGCAATAAGCATTATGCGCGAGCCTCAGCCGAGAAGGCCGAACAGCGCCGCCAAGCTGCGGATAACACCGGCAATCGTCCCAAGCGTGGCCAGCGCCATCAGCAGCCACATTCCCCATCCCGGCTCGCGCGGTTCTCCCCGATCTTCCGGTCTCAGGCGCTGATTTCCCATCTCTTAAGTCATCGCCCTTTTCGCCGCCTCTCCAACAGCTCGGGAAACGCAGGGGGCACATTGCAATTGTTCTGTTGGTACACCACTTGTAAGCTATCGGCAGCTTCTGAAACGGGCGCTGGCGGGTGATGACTAAGTACCTTTAGCCCGCGGCTCGTATCCACTCCAGTCCATGGGGCTGCCATCGCAAGATCAGCCGGCGCGGTGCGCTTAGAAGATATAGCCTTCCGATATGTCTCTCTGCAGCGCCTCTACAGCGGCTTTTGCATCTTTGGCGACGATCGCGTCGTAAACGTCCTTGTGGTTCTGGGCGGAGCTTTGGAAAAGCGCTTCGTCGGCGAAAATGAAGCACGAAGGCCATGCTCCATCGCTAACCACGCGTTCGTCGAAACCCTCCGCAGTCGATCATGAGGCCCTTGGCACCTTGCGGTTGGCGGACTCGTCGTCAAGCGGGTAACCGTCACAGTGATTGGGATAGGTCGTTCCTGACAGACTGCACGCCGCGTACAAGCGCCGCGACCTCGGTAGACCTAGCGATTTCACGCTTTGCCGTAACCCAACCGTTCAAGGTTACGTCGGAGCCGTCGGCGGAGACGAAGATGTAGGCGCAATCCAAACCACCCGCCTGCTCCAAGGCATTTTCGACCGCATCGACGAGGTCGCGGTCGTCCGGTACGGGGTAAAATGGTCTTCCCACAAGGTGCAAATGACGCCGAGACCGCAGCCTTCTCGGTTCTCGATGATCTTGAAACACGTTTCGTTCGTATGGCATGGTGCCTCCATCTTGAGTTGGCCAGAAAACGTCGCTCGCCGCGAAAAATCGCGAGGCGAACAGCTAAGAAATGCACTGGCGTACCACCCGGCGGCGCATGTTCGATTTGCCGCCAGAACGGGTACGCTCACTCCTGCGCGGCGTCTTTCCGGAACTGCTCGATCAGAACCCGCGCCGCCAGATCCCTGACGGCCTGTTGCTTCTGGTCGCTGAAATGCTGCATGCCAGCGCCTTCGAGAATATCATCGAGCCGATCGAACTCGGGGGTGGAAAATACTGAGGCGGAAGACATCTTGTCCTTCTTTTCTGTCTTGGGGCTAGGGCACTCTGGCCACCCTTGACGACAGCGCCCATGTCATCGGCTGTCGATTGACCCTTCTTACGTCCGGATTGTGCACTCACCAAGGCCGCGAGCATTATATCAGCACGTTGGATATGAGAGGCGGAACTAAGGGCGGTGAGTACCGTTCGCTCCTCAAAGGAGAAGACACATGTCATACAACGATGAACATTCGGAGCAAGATCCTGCGAAGGGCTCCCGCGGGGTCATCGAAAAGGATTTGGAGAAGAAAGCACAGCAAAGCGGCGTGCCCGCGCGATTCCCTCCAAGATCGCGGCTCGGAGGAGCCGTCCCCCGGCTCGGAAGCCGCAGAGCCGTCTCCGGGTTTCTGATACGTATTCGTTTCACTGATCGGAACGATGTGCGTTCTGGCGTGTTTGCAAGGAGAGCGGCTCGTTAAGCAGCAGGCGATGGACTTCCCCGGCAAATGATCGGATAGTAACTTGCGACACGTGCGAATGCCCCTCTCATCAAGGAGTACGAACAATTGGGTCGACATCCGACAAGGTTTCCGGCAAGGCAAATGAAGTGACCGGCAAGGCTAAGCAGGCGGTTGGTGAGGCAACCGACAATCGCGGTGCGTCGAAGATTATCTACGATCTGCTGCTATCGATACAGTTCCGACGGTTGAAGCCCCCTGCTGACGCAGACCGCGACCAGGTCTTTTCAGCGACAAAAATTCCCTGCAATGCGATGATCACCAGGATCAGACCTGTAAGGATTCCTTCAGTGTCGGGGTTGTTGGACCCTTGCGAAAGGGTACATCGAAGTCTTTCAGGCTGTTCCTTCTCACAGCTGGCAAACGAACGTCGCAGTCCGCACCTGTTCCTGTCAGTTCTCCCATTCTGCTTCCGCGATCGAACTCGCCATCAGGTCATCCGCGCCATTCGACTCCGCAGGAACAGTGAGGGTGACGAGTTCCCTGTGGCCGCTTAAAACCAAATTATAAAGCTTGTGAACGTGTGTCGCGCCGCGGAATTGTTGAATTGCCTTGCCATTTGTCCGTTGGACGAAAGCCTTCTCGAATTGGGTGCTGTCGATACCGAAAACGAGAATGGTGCAGGCATACACCACCTTGGCGTTCAGAGTGTGTTTACTAATCCCCAAGATCATTCGCTGCGGGAGGTCATTGCCAGATACAGCCCATCCTTCCACCGTCTCCGGATCGGCCAGGGGAGCCATGCCGACAATCAGCTGCGTGGGAAGCGGCAACCAGCCGCTCGTCTCGGCAGTCGCGACGGTGCGTTCGTAGTCGGGTCCGCGCGACAAGCAGAGGCGATGGAAAAAATTGAACGCGGAACCGGCGTCCCCCGCCAGTGCATCTGACGCGAAGCAGAGGAAAGCCAGTTTCAGTATTGCTGCGGTGCGTGCCATCTTCTTCGCCTGATCGCGGCGTTCACCAGTGGGATTCAGATGCGGAGGACATGACGTCGGATCTTACCGCACCGTCCGCGGATGTCGCCGCCATCTGCTTGGCACGAGGGTCGTCAACACAAAAGCGTTGCACCAGCGTCAGCAGTTCCGCCAGCGTCCGTCGGCCACCTCAATAATGCGGCTTATTTACACTTGTCGTCCATGGCTTTCGCCGCCGCGGTTTTGTCACCATGTTGCTGTGCATTGACGTCCTGCTGAGAGGTGGCAAGATTAGGATCGGCACCCATTGGCATGGACTCGCCAGTCTTCTGAGGTGTTTTGGCCTCCGCGCTGGTCTTCGCTCCTTCCAATGGGGCAAGCGACCCATCTTTGGCAATGCCGCCACGACCATCCTTGTTTACCGATCCAGTTACATCCGGGCAGTCGGCGAAACTCGGCTGGAATGAGAAAGCTGCCATACCGATGGCAGCTACGATTACAGAAGTGTACTTCATGGCACTTTCCTCCTGAGAGCTTAACAATGTTGCGCCCTGAAGGTTCCGCGCCCAAGGACGCAGTTTGGTCTCCACGAATGACACGCTGGTGCGATGTG
>NZ_JBNDHT010000153.1:0-15121 GCF_056755115.1 Rhizobium sp. SVR5-2C
CCTCCTCGCGGAGACTCTTGACGAAGAGGAAACGACAGACGAGCGGCTTACCGAGATCGCCAAAGCGACCGTTAACGCGCGGGCCGCCTGATTCCGGGCAACGTCCTCCTGGAACGGCGGCTGCCTCCATTGCCTTGTCGCCGGGGGACAATTCGGAGTACTCCGCTCCGTTCAGAAATTGGCCGTTTAGGGATATCGGGCGGAACATTGGTAATGCGCGGACACTTCGGCGGTCTCGGGTTTCTGAACGCTTCTTCTGAAAAGTACATCCATGAAGCTCTATTTCATTGCATCCGCGGCAGCGATCGCGCTCTCGTCCTGCTCCACCGGGTCCGCCGAAATCGAGCCCATACCAGGCAGCATCACGTATGGTGGCAACGTGGCGCGTCTCACCAGGTCCCCGGCTGGTAGCGTTCTGCCGCATGAGTTTACTGATCATCTCGGGCGATGGGTCCGCGAAAGCTACATTGTCCAGCCAGATGGGACGTTGAAGCTGGTGAGACGAAGAATCGGTGAAAAGCCTGAGGTTATAGGTGGATCGGGCGGCGGCAGATTTTGATGAACCGCATCTCGTTCACCAAATGAAAAGCCCGCCTACCGGTCACGGTGGCGGGCTGTGGTTGATCAGGAAGACCGGCGCGATTAGCTCGACTTGCCTTCGTTCGTCTCCGCCGGATCGTAATTGATATCCCAGTCTTTGACTTTCTTCTCGCCGGGCGGGTTGCGATGAACGGTAGCGTCTTCAGAACCCGTTACTACTGTCGGCTTTGCGCTGTGCACACCTGAGCTTTTCCGGTCGCCCTGAGACTTGGAAAACTGCCCTTCAGCGCCTTTGCGGGGCGAGCTCATTTGTCGCTCCTCTGCTTCAACGCGCCGGACACGTTCTTGACTTGTGGATCGCTGTTGGTTCGCCGTGAGCATCCCGGTCCCTATCGGGGTCGTCCTTCGCCGGCAGATAGCCGCGCGGCTTGTTCCGTTGCGGACCCTGCCAGCGCGGGGACTGATCAGTTGTGCCGGGAGCGCCGTCCGTCGGTGAGTTCATTCCCATGTCATTTCTCCTTTTTTGGAAAAGCCAACACGGGGCGTCTCTTAAGGTTCTGCTACGGCCTAGTGGACCCTCGCCCGGAATTTCATTTTATTAAGAGATTTCTAAAATGGCGTGGAACCACGATGGCTCGCCAGTCATTTCTTTCGCACAGTCGCTCGCCCGAGGGAGGTCATCATGTCTTCTGATACCCAGCACTTGGCATACGGCTGCCGAGCAGACCCAGACGGCACATGGACCGTTTTCGACGTCATCACCGGCTACCCCGCAAGGATCGGGTGCAAGCAGCTCACTGACCTGACTGAGAAGAACGCCGCAGAACTAACAGACATGCTCAACCGGGTCCCAGAACGGGCGAGCGCAATTGATCTCGATCAGGTATAGCCGCGGTCGCAGCATTTTCTGCTGGAATGAAATCCCGCCGACCGGTGAAATGGCGGCCGTGATGGGGCGAGCCTACTTGTAGTGTCACTGGTCCCGTGATGCGGAGCGGTCTCGTGGGGTAAAGTCCTTATCCCCGCGGGTGCTAAGCATTGCGAGTAAGGCCTCGCGCTCAGGGCCGAACGGCCTTTTATCCAGAAACACATCAACAGCGAATATCGGTTCATGACCTCCCGAAGACGGGTTACCCCGGTGGAGCACGAACTCCTTTTTGGTGATATCCTCAGTGCCAAGGTATCAAAGATCGCCATTCGAGCTCGCTGCAAACTGCTTGAGATCGCTCATATCTCTATCCTTGCTCAAGAGGAATAAGTAGAGTGATCACCAGGATTTGCGATGCTGCCATTGGCTTTTAACGATCAGAAAACAAAAAAAGGCCGGGGCCAAATCGCCCAGCCACTTACTTACATGTGGAATCGCGCAGATGTATCGCCGGTGGACTGTTATGGGGGTCGGACCTACGGGCCCCGGCTCCGTCGACGCCGTCTGGGCACGCATCCGCGAGGTCCGAGGCAAAACCGGGCACTGTTTGCCACTCTTACCCATTACGGCATGTGGCTTTTGAGACATCGAGAACGCAGCTCGCGTGCCTTCCCTTGAAGTGTTCCGGAGGGAAGCCGGCCGGGATCAGCGGGGATTCGCCCGATATCCGATACGCAGCCTCCATCCATTAGTGCGGAACAGATTACGGCGGCAACGGAACGTATTTGAGCAGCGTGAAACGGTTGTCCGTCCAACCACCCGGATTGAACCAAGGGGAATCCTGAATGGACGACGCGGTCACGTAGATCGCTCCATCCGACCCTGCGCAAAGGTACCGGGCCAGCGCAGCCGAGTCCGTGAGAATTGTGTAGAGCTCGCGATCGGCTCCCAGCGACGTACCTTCGTTGTGCAGTCGGCTGAACATAAGAGATTCCTTTCCGGTTGAGGAACCTCGCTAACTTCGCGTGGTGTCGATGTTCCCCGCGAATTTAGCGTTGCCCCGGAACCTTCAGGATTATTCGAGGTTAGCGTGCTGCACTCGAGGAACTGCATCATGCGCTTTGAACCGACCGTAATCCACGGGATCTTAGACTACGTTGTCGATTTATCCGCCGGTTTCTTGCCGTTTATTCCCAAAGCCCGCGCTCTCGGCAGCGCTCAACATTGAACGGAGCACCTTCATGAAAGCCTTATGCTGGCACGGCAAGGGAGACATTCGTTGCGACAGCGTTCCCGATCCCAATATCGAGGATGGCCGTGACGCTATCATCAAGATGACCGCCTGCGCCATCTGCGGCTCGGACCTTCACCTCATGGACGGCTACATTCCGTTTATGGAAAAAGGCGACGTCCTCGGCCACGAGTTCATGGGCGAAGTCGTGGAGGTTGGTCGCGACAACGAGAAGCTGAAGGTTGGCGATCGCGTGGTCGTTCCGTTCACCATCTGCTGCGGGGAATGCCAACAGTGCCTCAAGGGGAACTGGTCGGTCTGCGAGCGAACCAACCGAAATGCGGACAACGCCACGAAAGCTTTTGGGTACCCAACGGCAGGACTGTTCGGTTATTCGCACCTCACCGGCGCCTATGCCGGTGGTCAGGCCGAATACGTTCGAGTTCCGTACGCCGACGTATCGCCGATTGTCATTCCCAATGGATTGAGTGACGAGCAGGCACTCTTCCTCGGTGACATCTTTCCGACAGGATGGATGGCTGCCGCCAACTGCGAGATCGAACCCACGGACATCATCGCCGTTTGGGGTTGCGGCCCTGTCGGGCAGTTCTGCATTAAGAGCGCCCTGATGCAGGGCGCGGCACGTGTCATCGCCATCGACAATGTTCCGGAGCGACTTGCGCTGGCGCAGGTGGCAGGAGCCGATACTATCAACTTCGAGGACATCGACGGCACGATACCCGATCATATTAAGGAGATGACAGGTGGCCACGGCGCCGACAAGTGCATCGATGCCGTCGGCGCGGAATCCCACGCCACCGCCTCCTTCGACGCGGTGATAGACAAGGTAAAGGCGGCTACCCTTCTTGGAACCGACCGACCGCATGCGCTGCGGACCGCAATCATGGCCTGCAGGCCGGGCGGCATCGTATCGGTGCCAGGCGTCTATGGCGGCTTTCTCGACAAGATCCCATTTGGCGCGGCGATGAACAAAGGGCTCACGATCCGCACCGGCCAGACGCACGTCAACCGCTACTCGCTTGATCTGCTCCGCCGCATTGAAGAGGGTGAGATCGATCCGAGCTTCATCATCACGCATCGCGCCAAACTGGAAGACGGCCCGGAACTCTACGAGATGTTCCGGGACAAGAAGGATAATTGCATCAAGGTCGTCTTGACCGCCTGATCATCAAGGAATGTTCGAGATCGCCGAGAAGCTCTACAGGAAATCTCGGTGACGCCAAGCGGCCTCCCGAAGGTATCGGGAGGTCGCCCATCCGCCTGAGAGGCAATGGCATGTTGCCTTACCGCTAGAGCGGTTCATGGCTTTTCAGAATCTGGATGAGATTCCCAAATCAGCAGGTTTGTGATTCATAGTGGATGCTGGATGGAAGCCAGCGTCCATGACACGACCCTATTCGAATGATCTACGTGAGCGTGTTGTTGCAGCAGTTGCGGCCGGCCAGCGCTGCCGAGTGGTGGCGGATCGTTTTGATATTGCCGTCTCGTCCGTGGTGAAGTGGTCGCAACGCTACCGGGCGACGGGCAGCGTGTCGCCCGGCAAGATGGGCGGCCATCGCCGGCCTATTCTGGAGCCGCATCGTGCCTTCATCGTGGAGAGGATCGAGCAGACCTCGCACCTGACGTTGCATCGCCTGAAGGACGAACTGGCCGCCCGCGGTGTTATCGTCTCTCACAATGCCATCTGGCAATTCATGCGCCGGGAAGGCCTGCGCTTCAAAAAAAACGCTGTTCGCCCTTGAGCAAGGCCGCGCCGACATTGCCCGGCGCAGAACACGCTGGAAGGCCTGGCAAGGCCGCTTCGATCCGAAACGGCTGGTGTTCATCGACGAAACCTGGATCAGGACCAACATGGCGCCCTTGCGTGACTGGGGACCGAAAGGCAAGAGACTGCGCGGCTTTGCACCGCATGGCCGCTGGCGCACCCTGACCTTCCTCGGCGCCTTGCGCTGCGATCGGCTCACCGCGCCCTGCGTCTTCGATGGCCCGATCAATGGCGAGTGCTTCCGCGCCTATGTCCACCAACAACTGATCCCGACCTCAAGCCCGGCGACATCGTCATTCTCGACAATCTCGGATCCCACAAGGCCAAGCCTATTCGCCAGGCCATCAGGGCAGCCGGCGCCAGACTATGGTTCCTGCCGAAATACTCGCCCGACCTCAATCCGACGAGCAGGCCTTCGCCAAGATCAAGCATTGGATGCGCCAGGCGCAAAAAAGAACCATCGACGACACATGGCGTCATCTCGGCCACCTCGCCGCCACCATCAACCCAGACGAATGCGCAAACTACTTCGCCAATGCAGGATACGCTTCTGTCAAAACATGAAACGCTCTAATGTCGGGTCGTTCGGGTCACGACCTCCAGCCTTGCCTCGAGGCACGCCGCCAGAAACGCCTCCCGCGCGACCGCAAGCGGAACCTGTCGCTCGACGGCTGCGTGGCATGTCTTGATCGCGCGTTCGTACTTTTCGCCGTGCTTAACGGGCCACTCGTTCTCCAGAAAGTCGGCTGCGTCATGCGGGTCCGTAAAGCTCCGCTTGAGACCGCTTTGCATCCGAACCTCGAGCGCATAGGACCAAGGGGCAGTCAAGGATTGCATGTCCTCCTCCTCCAAAGAAAACAACGTTCATCTGAGGTAGTGGCCTCGCGGAATGCGATCAAGGCACTCGATAGGATTAGGTCGAAGAGCGCCGCCCCGCTGCTCGTGCCGTCCGATGGAGAAGCAACAACTGCGGCCTCGCCGCCTGCCCTACCCGGAACCGATCCCTGCCTTCTCCGTTCCGGTCGGATTCACCCTCGTGCAGGCCGATCCCATGACCTATCTCGTCGAAATCCTCCTACCTGAAACGGGCGCCTCCGGCGATCACATTGGTTCCATTCGAAACGAGCTGACCGAGAAGTTCGGCGGTGTCACCCTTCACTTGAATGCGCCAGCAGAAGGACTCTGGCAGGACGACGGCGACGTCGAACGCGACCGGATCGTCATCGTCGAGGTCATGACGGAGACGATCGACGAGGATTGGTGGACGGCCTACCGGAAGGCGCTGGAAGACAGGTTTGAACAGGAAGAGATCGTCGTCAGGGCGATCGCCATCACGCGTCTCTAAATGGCTGGCCCAGTGTCGGGAACGACGGCCCCTCGATCGTCGATGCTGGTATACGCTCTGTCGCCCGGCATCATGCCCTTCTGGTTCCGTAGGAAAAGCGGGAGCTGGTCCGGATCGAGCTGGACCGGTCGCAAATGGTGGAACAATCGGATGACGACGTTGTTAGCGCTGCGCATAAATCATGGAGAACCTGATGAACCGCCGCAACATGCTCAAGGTGGCCGCAGCCGCCACTACCCTTCCCGCCCTCCTCGCGTCCACCTCGGTCTTCGCACAATCGACCGCCGCCATGGGCGAAGCCGAGAAGAAGCACGCCGAAGACACCAAGAAGATCGGCTCCCTCTCACTCGCGACAAGCCGCGTCGCCTTCAGCAAGGCGGACGATCCGATGGTGAAGGAATTCGCCAAGTGGGAAGTCGGCGAGCAGGAAACGATCGCCGACATCCTGAAGTCGATGGAAACCGGGGGAAAAGTCGAAGGCGCTCTCAAGCCGCCGTCCGACGACGAGGTCGAGAAGATGCTTGACGCCGAAGGCAAGGCTTCGCTCGACAAGCTGAAGGGTACCAGCGGCGCCGAGTTCGACAAGGCATACGTCTCGGCCCAACTCGATGGCCACGAGAAATTGCTGACGATCCAGGAAGACTACTTGAAGATCGGGCAGGATCGCGAGCATCTCAGCGTGACGAAGCTCGCCCGCGGCCAGATCAAGGAGCATATCGACCATCTCACCATGCTGAAGTCGAAGGTGGGCTGAAGATTCGGGTGCGAATGGTGACCCCGGATGTGCTGGCACCTCGCGCCCAGTGGCCGGGATTTGATCCCGGCCTCTCTTTAAGGAGCTCGTCTCTACGCAACTCAGAGGCCAGGACGCCTGAGTAGGCTATCTGTGGAACTACTTGACTTCGCGGCCGTCTTCTTCAACGCAAAGAGAAGGATAGGCCATGAGGTTCTATTTCCATGTGCGGTCGCAGGACGGGCACGACATTCAATCACTGGATTGGCACCCAGCAGCGAAGCCATGAAGAGCCGCTCTCGCTGGGATGCCTTGTCGTCGCATTCCGCCTTTTCGGCGAGCGTCCTGGCGAACTTTCCACTAGCAACTAGATCCTCAATCTTCCTTCCGAAGGGCGTCGGTGAAACGCACTGTGGCCAGCAGCGTGCCGGAGGCATCGCGGATTTCCAGACGTCGCGACGAGATGTCCACGCCGCTCCTTATGGCGTCGGCCATCAGTTCGCGGATCTGTTCTATTCTCTCGGTTCTCGCTGACTGCAGGTCAGGCAGCTCGGACCCTTCCAAGTCTACGATGGAGTCCGCGGCCGCTATTACGTTGAAAAAGTAGCGCGCCATAGCAGCCTCCTCTATCCGAATAACAGTCGAACCTCGTGATCTTCGCGTTGTTCCGCGCCTCCGGTTTTGGTACGGTTGAGAATGTCGAGTTCAAGAGCCGATCGTCATTCTGCTCTGCAGGCGTTCGGGCGTGCCGTAGGCGGCACCGGCGAAACCCTCCAGGGCAGCCCTATCCCGAATTCTGATGACGCCCCGGTCGGAGTAGATGAGATGCTGGCCCTCAAGGACATGAAGAGCGTTCGTCACCCCCGGCGTCTGACCGCCAGCATCACGGCGAGGAACTCGTGCGTCACGTCGATCCGGTGGCCGTCGACCCGGTCGTCGATCATGAGAATCCATCGCGCCAGACGGGCGTCGATGTGTTGGATGGCGTTCGACAGCGCGGTATAGGCGGTCTGGGTGAACAGACTGAGAGCGAAACGTTCCAGGAGTCCTCTGACCTCGACGTTCTCCATCAGAAGCTCCTGAAGGGCCTCGCGCTTTATCCGATGACCATTTCCGGACACCTGCATCATGAATTCGAAAGGCTGCCGCTCCGCATCGAGTATCGCTACGAGCGGCGTGACACCCTCCCTTCCGACAAGCCCGATTTCCGTGCGTTCGCCGGCCGCAGACACGGCGACCATTGACGCCACTCCGTCTTCGGGAAAGTAGTGGTGCGCGATAGCGGCGTCAAAACCGGCGATATGGAAGTTTCGGGGCAGATCGATGGGCTCAAGCCTTGGCGGGATCGCATTCCAAGCGTTGGCGGAAAGACCTGACAACAGGTAATTGCGGAGTGGATTGAAGCATCGCGGCTCTCCAGTGCAGCAAGCGCGGAGCGTTCCGATCGTCCGCGCCATTACAGTTGGACCGCCATCGTACTATTCGTGCGTGTGACTGTGCAACCGCAAGGAGTTCACGCCGGTGCATGTAACGAACGTCGTACCATAACAGAGCGACGCCGATCACACGGAACGCATAGCGTTTCCGGTCGTTCCCCTCTTGCCGCCCATCGCTCCGCATACTGGAAGAGGTGCTCGGGGACCGCCGCGAGGATTCGGGGTCCCGCCTCCACGAGCGGGACCTTGAGAGGGTCCGGCTGGAGGTTCCTGAAGTCCCGGCTGATCATGTAGCGGCCGAGTTCGGATATCGCGCCCGCCATTTCGACGCCGGTCGGACCTCCTCCGATGACGACACTGGTCAGTATCGCCTGCTTCCTTCCGTCGCTCTCTCCGCGTTCTCGAAGTCAAGAAGCAGCCGGTGACGGATTTGGCGCGCTTTGTGAATAGTCTTCAGACCGGGTGCGAAGTGCTGCCAGTCCGTGACCGAAATAGTTGTACTCGGACCCGGTCGCAAGCCTAAGCCTTGGAACATTCGCCATGGCCACATGTTAGGTACGCTCTTCCACAAGGAGTTTTCATGAAAATCGCCCTCGCCACCGCCCTTGCCTGTCTTACCTCCCTTTCCGGCGCCGCTGCGGACGACGGAGCGAAGCAACAGGCCACCGACTTCGCAACAAAGGCCGCCATGTCCAACTTATTCGAAATCGAAGCGGCCAAGATCGAGCTCACCAAGGGCAAGGCCAACGACGCCAAACACTTCGCGCAGGACATGCTGACAGATCACGGCAAGGCCGGCCCACTTCTGAGCGACGCTGCAAAACAAGACGGTGTCGAGCTCCCCGTTGTACTGGACAAAGAGCGAGCTGAAAAGCTGGAAGCCCTGCAAAACAGCGACGCAGCCAATCTGGACCAGGCTTACCTGTCCACCCAGGTGGCGGCGCATCAGGAGGCCGTGGCGCTCTTCGAAAGCTATTCGAAAGACGGGCCGGATGGTCAGCTCAAGCGGACCGCGGCGAAGATATTGCCGGATCTGCACATGCATCTCACGCGGGTCCAGGGACTGACTTCGAAATAGGCTCGCCCCGGCGCACGCCCGTTCCTCGACGTGCTAAGAGAACCCGAAGCAACGAAGCAAGAGTACATCGTCGAGCGATGGCTGCGGTCCGACCAGCAGGTATGACCAGACCGGACGCGTGGCGAAGACCAGCCCAACCCCAAAGGCGGCCCAGATAGTGGCCGCGCGCATGCGCAGCACGATGGGCCGCCGTTCAGACATTCCGGCGCCCCATCCCTACGAAGCCGCCCGCGACCATGGCGGCTCCCCAGAGCAGGAAGCCGATGTCCCAGTAGATCCACGAAGAACGGTCGATGGCGAATCCTTCGGAAACGACGTCTTTGAGCGGCAGGAGCTGACTGAGCGTTCGGAGGCGTCACCCTCTACTCGCACTCTCCTGCGGATGGTAGGATTCAGGCGGCTCGACGGAAACCGACCTCGCCCTAACCGCCGAGGTCAGGCCGCTGGCGCTATCGGGTAATGAGCCAAATTCTCGACATCGCGTTGCCATACTTGCTTGTCTGCTCATTTAATTAGACGAAAACTGCTCACGCAGCCTGTTCGGAGCGCATCGAATCCTTGCTGCTGGATCTTTCGAGCCTGTTCCGGACCGGCCGTCATGGCTACCATCGTCGTCGTGGCCAGAGCCTCCACAAGGGCGCCGCCATACTTTGCTCAGCGCCTGCGAGAGCGCCGCCGGCGCTCAGCTTCAGGATGACGTTGATGATCAGCCGCGCGGCGTCATAGGCCGCCTGCCGGTTAACCTCGGTAATCTGGTCGGGCACGGTAAGCTGTTCGAGAGCCTTCTTTCCGGCAAGGTTCGCAGCACCCCCACTGTGTCCATGCCGTCCAGCGTGTCGGAGCAGCTCAATCAAGGCCCCCTCGCCCGGCATCACGCTCAGAACCTCCTGTGATCACAAGGAGCTTGACGAGCTCTCGGATTACTTCCAATTCACGATGCCTTGACCTGACGACTTTAGCACGTTCCGAGCGTCTTTGCGATCCTCGGCCTTCTGCCGGAATACCACCGCCTCCGCACGCGGTCGCCCCTGCCTCCCCCACCGAAATCGAGCAGCATAAGGGAGATTCCCGCAGGTGGGCGCTGATCCGGAACATCTTGCAACTGAATCGGCCCAGTTGGAGCCTAGAAGGTGCGAGCGGCGGATGCTCCGATCACCCCTAACTGGAAGAGCGGATGTTTGTTCCTAGTCATTCCGGGATTGCATCCAACTAAAATTGGCGAATTGCCTCGACGGAAAAAGACATCGATCGCTCCTTCGCTTCCTCGACATGATCGACGTCCAACCTGGCTTGCCCCGAACGACGCGGTTCTTCCCTCGTTTCGAGGAGAGCCGGACATCGGCTCGGAACAGTTGGATGCCGTCGTCGTTATTATCCGCACGATGGAGGACAGGATGTCGAACGTTTCAAAGACAGGCACCGACGAGATCAACAATGGGACCAATCCGAATACGTTCGGGCGTTCGGTCGAGAGCCAGGCGCAGATCGAGGACGCGGCGGCGGAAGGTGCCTCCACTATCGTGGGAGAACCGCTCGGCATCTATCGACTCGAGCCGATCGCGGCACCGGACGATCCGCGTTGGGCAAACTCGCCAGGTCACGGTGTCGTGGTCGTCGCGGCAAGGACGACCGGCGACGCCCGCATCGTAGCCGCGAGCCGCGAACTCGACTTCATGGAGGTCGATGCGGCACCGGCCGACGACGTGACGACAACAAACGCTAGCGCGTTCCGTGACGACAAGCTTTACACGGTCATCGAAATCGACCGCAATCGTAGCGATGTCGCAAGGGGAGTGCTCGAGGGAACCATCGCGGTGGACACCATCCGGCCGGTGCAACCCGATTGATCGAGCTTGCGAGACGTTCTCGGCGCTCGGCGGAGAAGAAAGCGAACGAAGACGAACGCTACAAGAGAATCAGCGGGCGCTCGCACGAAATCTGGCAGCAGGAGGGTCGCCCGGACGGTCGTGATCGGAACAACTGGTCGGCAGCGCGAAGAGTTCGAGCGACGGCCTCCTGCCATCCTCGGCTCCGAGCAGGTCGAGGGGGGCCGTCTCGAGCAAGATCAGTCCTCGTCGTAGACGACGAGTGTCGTCGCTGGAACAGGGACCAGGCGGGAACGTTTCTCCGGCAGCCAGGAGGCAATTATGACAAGATATCTCGATACCCCGCGCTCCGGCGACATGCCACCGGCGCCGGATTTTCCTACTCGAATTCGAACCAATCCACGGGTGAAGGCGATCCTGTGGTCGCTCGTTGTCGGCATAGCCGGCGAAGATCAAACGGCCGCTCCCTCGATCTGTTCGTAGGTACACTGCGACGGCTTCTTGTCGGTCCGCCAGCGCATAACCTTCGTGCCGTGGCGGAACCGGCGGCCGGTCACATGGTCGAACCGAACCTCAACGACCAGTTCAGGCTTCAAAGGCTCCCACTCCCCGCTTCGTTCGGTACTCCATCGGCTAGGACCGCCAGGCGCTTTCCCGGTGAACCCCGGAGCGTGCCGTAGCGCTTCGAGCTTTCTCGTGAGTTCGGCGCGATCGGCGTCGGCGATGGTCGAGGTGAAACCGACGTCGTCGAGTTCCCCGTCGTCGTTGCATAGACCCAGCAGGAGGGAACCGACCTCCTTCGATCTGCTTTCATAGCGAAAGCCGCCAACGACGCAGTCGGCGGTGCGGAGACGCTTGACCTTGATCATGGCGCGGGCACCAACTTCATAGGCCCCGTCAAGACGCTTGCAAACGACACCGTAGGTCCCGCCGTTGCCTGCCTGCGACAGCCACTTTTGGGCCTTCTTGAAGTCTGTGGTGAAGGGTGACAGTACGAGTTCCTTCGTTTTCACGAACGGCGTCATTAGGGTTTCCAGGACGGCTCGTCGCGTTTTCAACGGTTCGTCCAATTGCGAGACCCCGTCCGGCGTGAAGAGGATGTCGAACAGGACAAGTCTGGCCGGCGTCGAGGCGGACAGCTTGCGTATCCGGCTCTCGGCCGGATGCAGCCGCATCTGCATCGCTTCGAACGACAGCTTCCCGCCGAGTTCGATAACAAGTTCTCCGTCGACGACGAACCTCTCGATCGGCACGCCCCTCAGCAACGACAGGATCTCCGGAAAGTAGCGCCCGAGCGGCTTACCGGACTTGGCCCGGATATCAACCGCGCCGCCCTCCTTGAACGCTAGGCACCGAAATCCATCCCACTTCGGTTCGTACTGCCAGCCCTCCTCCGCCGGGAGTCCATCTGCCGATCTTGCCTCCATCGGCTCGATCTCGAGCGGAAGTCCGAATTCCTGAGCGCCGGCACACTTCGCCATGGAGCTCCCCTATGCCGCTGAAAGTTTCGAGGACTTGGCAAGCAGCTCGATGGCCTTTTCGAGCGAACGCTCGCCGTCGCAATAGTCCTTCCAAGCGTCCGTCTTTCCGAGAAGAGCAGGTACCGTCCGGACGGTAAATCGCTTTGGATCAAGGCTGGACTTCACCTACGCCCAGGTGAGAGGCATCGACACCGTCGCACCCGGACGTGCGCGCGGTGATAGCGGAGCGACGGCCGTGGCCATCCTGTCGTTACGCAGATAGTCCAGAAAGATGCGGCCGTTGCGCAGCTTCTTGGCCATGTTGACGAGATACCGGTCGGGTGCGTCCTTGGACATCTGCAGGCAGACGTCGTGGGCGAAGGATTTCGCGACCGGCCACGTCATCTTGCCTTTTTTGCCGATCGCCAGGGGTGTGACGACGTGCAGTCCTTTGCCGCCTGTCGTCTTGCAGAAACTGACGAGCCCCAACGCATCCAGACGTTCGCGCATCTCCTTAGCGGCGTCCACGACCGCAGAAAACGCGACGTCGGGTTTGGGATCGAGGTCGAACACCAAGCGGCCTGGAACTTCCGGCTGGCCCGGTTCGCAGTTCCACGGATGGAGCTCGAGACCTGAAACCTGGGCGACCGCCGCCAGTCCCTCGATGCGATCGCCGAAGACCTCCACAAGCTCCAAAAGGTTTGAGGTCCCGAGCCCGGCGTGGCGCTGGAAGAACTGCTCGCCGCCCAAACCATCGGGTGCGCGGATGAGGGAGCACGGTCTGCCTTTGAGATGTTCAAGCATCCAGCGGCCGACGGCTTCGAAGTAGGTTGCGAGGTCGAGCTTCGTCACCGGCTCCCCGTCGCCTGCGTGGGGCCAAAGCGTCTTGTCGGGATGAGAAATGAGAACGCCCATGATGTTGGCCTTCCCCGACGACTTTCGACGGCTCGCCTTCGGAACCTCGCGTATCGGAGGTCTTCCCTTCCGACAGCGCTGCCTGAAGCGCAGCGAAGTCCGGGGCACCGTGCTCGTCGAGAGCTATAGGGACGATACCGGGCTATCCGAACCTCGCATCTATTTAAGTTGGCAGGCACAAAAAGGTAAGCCCTTGCTCGCCACAGCGACCAAGGGAAACCTGGGGAGCATCATGGATGCGCTGAGGAAATCGATCGAGGTCGACGCCGGGGTTGGGAAGCGAGGGGGTGAAGATGCCTTTCGGCCTCTGGCAGACCTGCTGAATCGCCGTTCCGGGCATGTGTAATGACTACGAACAACACATCCTCTGGGCCGAATACTGCAAGATGATGCAGGAGCTTGCGCTGCGCATCCCTGCTAACCAAGTGGAACTCGATCTCCCGCAAGCCGACGACATCAAGATCGGAGACACCGCGCCGGTGATGAGGGAATACGGCGACGAGGTAGAGCTGTTCCCAGCCAAGTTCGGGTTCCCACCGCTCGAGGGCCGCAAAGGCGGTCCCGTCTTCAACTTTGTAGCGACGGCAGGAATTTTGCCGACAGCAAGCGATGTCTGATCCCCGCCAGCGCATTCTTCGAGTTCACGGGCACAAAGTATCCAAACGCCAAAGACCGCTTCGCACTGAAGGATGCGCCAATGATGGCGATCGCCGGGCTGTGGCGGGAGGGCTAGGGCAACCAGCCCGCGTCGATGACCATGCTCACGACGAAGCCAGGACCGGACGTCGAACCGATCCACGATCGCCAGGTCGTTGTCCTGCGGCCTGATGAATGGCAGCACTGGATCAAGCTGACGAAGCCGCAGGAGGAGCTATTGCGGCCCTTGCCTGCAGGGAGCCTGGCGGTCGAACAGGTGCGGCATGGAAGCGACTAATTCGAGAGTCTTTTTCGGCTCCTCGACAGTCGCTTGACGAAAGCCCAGGCCAGTCGGAATCCGCCTCCTTAAAAAATCTCGCGGCAGCCAAACCGGGAGATCGCCATGAAACACATCCCCATCGCCCCATCGGTCGCTTCATAGCGGGAGCAACCGGATCGATGGAATGCAGGGCACAGGGAGTTCATGAGTCCAACCCTTTCAGCGCGGTGCTATCCGGAAGGAAGGTCGTCATATCAGATGAGGCCGTTTGAGCTACAAGCCTGCGCCGGATCTTCATTTTGCTTGGTGAGGCGAGCGGAACTGACGGAACCTTTGTGAGAGACGCGATGGCTGCAGTTGTCATGTCAACCGCGACGAAATCGGCATTCAGATCCTTTCCTTGATCGGGTCGGGAGCCACTGGTATCCGCTTCGTCCTGTATCCGCGTCCAAAAAACGATGCCGACCCTGATTGTGTTATCCGCGCGTTTGAGCCGGCGCACCAGGAACCTCGCATGTCTGACTGAATTCTGATTGAGAAAACACACCACGATGGTGTCAAGGTTCCCGGTCAGAAGCTTTCGAATGTCGGCAGGCTTGATTCCCTGAAAGCTTGCTGCGTTCGCGGTGGCGCCTTCCACCCGCAATACCTGGGCCAGCATCGCGGCCGAAACATCATCAATCTCGCCTCGTCCACCCACGCAGAGGACATTCATGCCTTGGCCGTCGGGGATGTCCTGTCTGTCTGCCGCCTGCTTCCCTTGGTCCTTAGAAGGATCCTCGATCTCGTCGTCGTCACTCTCCTGGGCCGCAACATCCTCCAGACTGGACACCAGCGACATCCCACTTGCCGCGACGCGCAAGCGCTGCTCATCACTCATGACGCCGCGAGCCCGGTCTCGCTCAGCCAGTATCAAGGCAGGCACCGCAACGGCGTCGTAGTAATCCACCAGATACTCTTCATCGAGAATCTCCTCCGCTTGATCTG
>NZ_JBNDHT010000154.1:0-15066 GCF_056755115.1 Rhizobium sp. SVR5-2C
GCGTATAGCGAACGCGCTGACTGCAGGTCGATTGCGGTGCGTTGTACAGTACGTATTCAGACATGGCTTTCTCCTCCTGCTGCCTTGGCAAGTTCATTTCGAACGGTGAGCGGTCGGTCGTATTGCTACGGTCAGTCCCAGTTCAGGATCCGGGGAAGCTTGCCTTTCTTGGCAAGAGTTCCCACGAGGCCAAGGGGAAAGAAGACAAGCCCGAGTGCCATGATGAGACCGGTTCCCAGGATGTTGAGTTCAGAGGCGCCCATCGTCGCCACGAAGAGCTCGTTCAGCACGACAATGGCGACCGCCCCGATGACCGGCCCCGCGATCGTGCCCTTTCCTCCGAGAATGCACATCAGGACGAGGTTCGCCGAGATGCCGATGATGAGAAAGATATTGGGACGCAAATACGTCAGGTATTCGCCCCACACCGCACCGGCCATGCCCACGAAGAATGCCGACAACGCGAAGGCGAGCACTTTATAAAGGCGGGTGTTGATCCCGGCACTTTCAGCCTTGACCTCATCCTTTGAGATGGCACGCAGACCGAGGCCGAACTTGGAGTGCTTTATCCTGTAGCTTGCCCAGACCGTGAAGGCCGCAATTGCGATGAACGCATAATAGTACGGCAATTTCGTCCACTGCGCCGACAGGCTGTTGGCCGGAAGCGTCAGGCCATTCGTGCCGCCGATGAATGCCCAGTTGTCGAACAGGATCCGCGCAATCATCAGAAGAGCGATCGAGGAGATAATGAAGCTCGGCCCACGTACTCTCAGGGTAATGAGCCCAACGAGGTACCCCACCGCGGCTGCGACGAGCCCGGCAAGAGGGGCCGTCACAATCGTCGAGACGCCGTAGCGCGCAAGGAGCATTCCCGCGACGTAGCCGCCGATTCCGAAGAAGACGCTATGGCCGAGCGAAATGTAACCCGCAAAACCGCCCAGAATGTTCCAACCCGATGCCATCGCAGCAAAAGACGCGGCGAAAAGCACGAGATGAAGGAGATAGTTAAAGTTGCCAGCAAACTGCAGCAGCGGTAGTGCGACCAGTGCTGCCAAAAGCACGAGCGGGAACCAGATCGCGCGGGTCTGATCGGCTTTGAGTGCCAGCTTCTCGTTGTGCGCACGCCTGGCTTCGAGCACGGTGCTGGTGCTGGAGTGGGGAAAAGTGACGGTCATTATGCCATCTCCGATTTTTCGCCGAACAGACCCTGTGGCCGGACGAGCAGGATGATGAAAAGAGCGAGGAAGAAGGTCATTGTCGACCAGGTCGCGCCAATCCAGGTGCCGACGAAGGCTGCAATGACGGACAGACCGAGGGCTGCGACGACGGTGCCGAGGATGCTGCCCATGCCACCGAGAACCACGACAGACATCAGCATCGCCATCCATTCCCAATGCTTGGCCGGGAAGAAGCTGAACACGAAACTGACAAGCGAGCCGGCGGCACCTGCAAGCCCAATGCCAATGCCGAAGGCAAGGATGCTGATCGCATTAACGTTGACGCCGAGCAGTTCAGCGGCTTCGCGGTTCTGTGTCGTCGCACGGATGGCGTATCCCAGCCGTGAATATTTGAGAAACAGCGTCAGAGCACCGATGATTAGCATTGAGACGATACCGGCATAGAGCTGGCCCGTCGGAATGAAGAGGTCGCCGATAAAGATCGCGTCGGTCGCGTACGCCGGAGAAGTGACGCGCTGTGTGTTGCTGAAGAGACCACCGAGGAGCCCCTCCACCATCGTTGCCAGCGCAAAAGTGAGAAGCACCGTCATCTCGGAGTACTTTGCGCTCTTGGCCTCGCGCTCGAAGAGGAGCTTGTAAAGCACGACACCGACTACCGCCATCACGATCGAAGCGACCGGCAGCATGAGGATCGGATCGAGGCCCAGCAGTTTGAAAGCCCAATAGGCGATATATGCGCCGCCAATGATCAGCGCCGGATGAGCGAGGTTTACGATCCGCATGACGCCAAAGACCAGCGACAGTCCGGACCCCATGAGAGCGATGACGCCGCCGAGCGCTAGTCCGAGAACCAATATCTGGATGAATTCGGCCATGTTGTTCTCCTTCAGGCGGCTTTCTTACCGCCAAGGTAGAGTTCCTGGATGCGAGGATCGGCAAGGATTTCCGAGGCCGGCCCTTCGAAGAGGGTTTGCCCGAGGTCAAGCACGACGCCCCAGTCGGAATTCTTCAGTCCCATCAAGGCGTTTTGTTCCACGAGCAGTACTGTGATGCCTTCCGACGACATCATCTTCATGATGTCGAACATCTCCTGGATGACCTTTGGCGCAAGACCGAGCGAGGGTTCATCCAGCATGACGATGCTGGGCTTGATGATCAGCGTGCGCGCCATTGCCAGCGTCTGCTGTTGCCCGCCGGACATCGTACCGGCGAACTGATCAGCCTTTTCCTTGAGCATTGGAAAACGCTCGAGGATTTCGTCGACGCGGCGGTGAAGCTCTTTCTGATCATCGAGGATGAAGCCGCCCATCCGCAGGTTTTCGCGCACAGTCATCTTCGGGAAGAGCGCCCGCTCCTGAGGCACGAAGCAGATGCCTTCGCGCAGGATCTGGTCCGGGCGCATCCCGTTCAGCCTTTTGCCCTTGAAGATCACGTCACCCTTGCGGATAGTGAGCATGCCGCAGATCGACTTCAGTAGCGTCGATTTTCCGGCGCCGTTCGGGCCGATGATGCAATGAACCTTGCCTGGCTCGACCGTAAGATGCGCGCCATCGAGGATGGCAGGACCATCTCCGTAGCCTGCGGTGATATTGGTGACCTGGAGAAGTTCGCCCATCAAGCCGCCTCCTCTTCCAGCACACCACCGAGATAGGCGTCGAGCACCTGTGCGTCCTTGCGGACGATATCCGGGGTACCCGAACATATAACCCGGCCTTGCGCCATAACGACCACCTTGTGGGATAGCCGCATGATCAGGTCCATGTTGTGTTCGACGATGAGAACGGTGAGCCCTTTTTCGTTGAGCGCGCGGATGCGGTCGACGATTTCTTCCATTAGCGATGGATTGACGCCGCCCGCCGGCTCGTCGAGCAGGACGATTTTCGGATCGGACATCAGGAGTGCTGCAAGATCCATCAGTTTCTTCTGTCCATAAGACAGATTGTGTCCATCCTCGTAGGCAATACGCGTGATTCCCAGAAAATCGAGGATCGACAGTGCCTTATCCTTCTCCTCCCGGCTCATGGCCGGACGGAAAAGGCCACGCAGACCATCGACTTTCGACTGGACGATGACGTTTTCGATTACGGTCATGTCCGATAGATTGCGCGAGATCTGAAAGGTGCGGCTGAGGCCCTTGGCCGTTATCTTGTGCGGAAACAGGTGATCGATACGCTCGCCGTCCAGCCAGACTTCACCGGAGGTCGGGGTGACCGTGCGGCTGATGCAGTTGAAAGCGGTGGTCTTGCCTGCCCCGTTCGGTCCGATCAGTGCAGTGATAGACCCTCTTTCAACCGCGAAGGAGGCGCCGTCCACGGCTCGCAACCCTCCATAATGCTTGCAAAGATTTCTGACCTCGAGCATCGCCCGGCCTCCTTGTCGTCTGCTGGCTTGGGATCGCGGGGAGGCTTTCCAGCCACCCGCGAAGGGTCTCGTCAGAAACCTGCTTTGGGATAGCTCAACGGCGAAACGCCTTGAAACTCATCCTTGGGATAGACGAACTTCAACTCGCCGCTCTGCCACTGCGTCATGATGTACGATTTGTCCTTGGCAAGGCCGCGGTCGTCCCAAGAGAAGCGGCCAAGCACCGTGCGCACGGGGTTGTCCTTGGTGCGCTCGTGAAGCCATTCGCCCATCTTCGCATTGTCGGTCGAACCGGACCCGGCAATTGCCTGTTCGATGCCCTGGCAGACGGCAAACGGAATGGCGCTGTCTTCATCGGGATCGACGCCATATGCGGCGTTGAAGGCCTTGACGAAGTCGGCATTCGTGAACGGCTTGCCGGCCAACGTGCTTTCGAAGGGTGCATCCTTGTGCCAGTTGGCGTGAACCATGACGCCTTCGGCCGCGCTCGCGCCGACACCCTCGATGAACTCATACTGGGCGCCCTGGCTGAGATAGACGAACTTCGGCTTCGCACCTACCGTCTTGAGTGCACGCGTGAGCTGGACAGCCTCTTCCTCGGACGCTGTCAGACCGATGATCAGCTCGGCGCCGGAACGCTTGATTGAATTCGCAAGGTTCAGCCAGTCGTTGAAGCCATCGTCTGGCCACTTCTCTTGCATGACGACGTCAATGCCGGCCTCTTTGAGATATCCAGGCGCAAGGTCGGCGATCTGCTTGTTCGTTGCCGCATCGATCACCTTTTCGCCAAGTAGGCCGGAGGCGATCGCATTTGCGAAGAAGTCATCAGCATGGACAATGGCAGCTGACTTGGGCCCCTGTCCTGCTGGGATTAGGTCCTTGATAACATTGACCACATCTTTGCCGGTATATTCGGCTGCCCCGACCTGAAAATAGAAGAGGTTCTTGTAGCCCTGCTCGTAGATGCGCAAGGCCCCGCCAGAGGGCACGGCATGAACCATGTTGTACTTGGACAGGATACTTGCGACCGGATAAGTTAGACGGCTCGAAAACGTCCCGTATACGGCGTCGACCTTGTCGACGTTGATGAAACGCTCGTACTGATTGATTGCGGTTGCAGGATCCGAACGATTGTCGCTGACGATAAGATCGACATGTCGGCCGAGGATGCCCCCGGCGTCGTTGATCAGTTTCGTGCAGAGTTCATATCCGCGTTTATGTTTTTCGCCGCTGACGGCTAGGCCGCCTGTGATCGGCAGTGATGCGCCGATCTTGATGTTTTCTGCCTGCGCCATCGCCACGCTAAACGCAAGGGCAGCCGTTACTGCAAAAGGGACTGAGAGTTTCATCGATGCTCCTCCATTCTCTGAAACCTGATCCGCAATCGATTGCAGAAAGAGACAAAAAAATTTGCCAACGGTAGGGGCAAATCCTTACCCGGTGCCTCCACACCAGGAACGTGCGCATTTTCACGCAATCGATTGCGTAATCCCTAGCATGCCCATCTAGAAGCCGTCAACAATTCCGTGCAATCGATTGCTTATTTCGGCACAGGCTTTAAAATGGTTTAGGGAGAGGGAACGAGCATGTTGAAAAAACGAATTACATTGAAGGACATAGCTCGAGAGACAGGCGTTCATGTCTCCACGGTTTCTCGTGCTCTGGACCCTGTGGAGCGGAGACATCTAACAGAGGAAGTCGCCAATCGCATCCAGGCGGCAGCGCATACACTTGGATACCGACCCAATCGAGTCGCTGCGGGGCTTCGGACGAATAGAACGATGACGGTCGGTGTGATAATTCCCGATATTACCAACGTGATCTTTCCACCAATTCTTCGCGGAATTGAAAGTGTGCTTGAGCCGCTGGGTTACGCGTCCATTATCGTCAACACGGACAGCGATGTGGAACGGGAGGAACGTCTTATCGACGTGCTACGTGACCGCGGCGTCGATGGGATAATCCATGCCGCGGTACTGCGTAACGATCCGGCCATCGCCAGGGCGGCTCAGGACGGATTACCCGTTGTGACCTTGAATAGAAAGGTGGACGGGTCACCCATTCCTTCGGTCGTCAACGACGAGGATTCTGGAATTTGTCAGATGTTACGACATCTGCGGAGCCTCGGTCATAGGCACATTGCCCACATTGCTGGCCCGCAAGGTTTGTCGACGGGCCAGCTCCGCTTGGTGGCGTTCCGCAGGGCAGCAGAGGATATGAATGTTAACGTCGCAGATGAACTGGTCGTCGTTGCGTCGCGGTTCGACGAGGCCGAAGGAGCACGGTGCCTTTCGACATTGCTGGCCTCTGCCAAACCCTTTACGGCCGTTCTCTGCGCTAACGACCGATTGGCATTGGGCGCCATTGAGGCACTGAGGGAGCGAAATATCGCCTGTCCGGAGCAGATTTCGATTACCGGCTTCAATGACATGCCGTTTCTGAATCTTATTCAGCCGAAGCTCACTACAGTCCGCATCCAGCAATATGGCGCAGGAAAGGCCGCCGCGGATGTCTTGCTGCAGCTTCTGAACTCGGATGACAACGCAACGATTCCTGTAGAGACCATTTTGCCTGTAGAGCTCGTTGTCCGTGAAAGCACCGCGTCGGCGGCCGCTCGAAGCTGACATGGGACACCGTCCACTGCAGCCTACGCCTCTCGGACGGGCGCTTGCCGATCACAGCCAGACTATGCTCTCGGCGTCGCACAGAGCATCGGATGTCATTGCGAGCTTTCGCGATGGCAACAGTGGCGTCGTGCGCATCGCGGCTGCCGCCGCGTGGACGCTCTCGGCACGGAATGCGGGTTATTGAAATTGGCTGTGTCGAGACGACCGGTCAACGTTGCCCCAATCGATCAAACTGGGCGTCAGTGGGGTCGCTGGCCGGAACTTGTTAAAAAAGCCGGGGCAAAGCCCCCGGCTGCGACAAGCCATCGTCAAAGAGTTGTGGCGCTCGGCATGGTGCGCGCTTCGCGTTCAGAGTTCACCGAACCCACCGTCAACGACCAATTCGGATCCGAGCATGTAGCTGGATGCGTCGCTGGCAAGGAACAGCACGGCGGCGGCGATTTCTTCGGGCTGTCCAAGCCGACCGATCGGAATCAGGCTGCTTGCCCCGGAGAGGTAGTCACGGAATTCCGCTTCGGTCTGTCCAGGATGCTCCGATTGGCCTACGCCGCGAAGAATGGGCGTCTCTATAAGGCCCGGACTGACAGCGTTGACGCGGATGCGCCTGCCTAGCAATTCCGCCGACAACGTGCGAGCGAGGGAACGCACGGCCGCCTTCGATGCTGAGAGCATCGCTCGACCAGGCACACCAACCTGATTGAGCCAGCCTGTGTTCAGGATGATCGAGCCACCCTCCCTCATGATCGGCTCCGCCGCTTGAATGGAAAAGAACACCGACTTTAAGTTCGTGTCCATGAGGCGGTCGTACTGAGCCTCGTCGGTGGTGGACAACGGCGTAACATAGGCGACGCCGGCGTTTGCGAAGAAGATGTCGAGAGCGCCGAATGCCTCCCGAACGTCGATCGCCATATTTTGCAAAGCGTCGCGGGAAAGCACGTCTGTCTGCAGTAGCAGGACATCCTGCCCGATCGTCTCCCGCGCCCGCTCGAGCGCCGCCCGATCGCGGCCGGTGATCGCAAGGCGAGCGCCGTTCTTGTGTAGGAGTTTGGCGGTCGCTAGACCAATGCCCGAGGTGCCGCCGGTGATAAGCGCTGTCTTTCCGTTTAGCATGCTCTTTCCTTTGCTGGGGTTAGGATTTGAGGTTGCTGACGGCGTCGAGCACATGGCTGCTGTAGACCATGGCCGCACCGGCATTGAGGTTGATGGCGACGCCCAGCGCTTCGGCAATCTCCTCGTCGCTGACGCCGAGTTTGACGGCTTCCGCCGAATGAAAGGCAATGCAGCCGTCGCAGCGGGTCGTCACCGCGACTGCCAAGGCGATCAGTTCGCGCATTTTGGCATCGAGGTGGCCGGTCTTTGCGCCCGCACCTGCCAGGAGGGCGGCGCCCTTGAGCGTATCCGGCGTCCTTGCCGCCAGTTGCTTGAGGCGGAAATTGACGTCCTGGATCTTTTTCTTCCAATCGAGCATGAGATGACTCCAAGTTGCGGTGTTAAGGCCCTTCAAGTGGCCGCCTGAGGAGGCGGGGCTGGCGTTCCCGCTCAGGTCGCGCAACCGCGAGGCTGCGCGCGGATGAGATACCAGTCGCGCCCAGCTTGAGAATTCAATGTCCTGCTCCGGCGTGCTCTTGCCTTTTGCAGGGATCGCGCGTCACTTTGTGGCGTGATGCTCGTGGGACAATTTCGCCGAGGCGGGTATCGTGAACGGCACCGTCACCGCCTGACCGGGAATGAGGTCGTGGTTAGCGTCCACCAAGGCGATCTTCACCTTGTGCGGGCCGGGTGGAAACCCGGCGATGTCGACGGTGTTGTTGTCACTCGCGTCGGCCCACCACCAGGGCAGGTCGTCGACAATGATGTGCAGGTGCCCGATACGGGGAGATGCCTGGACGGCGCCGGTCCCGAAGACAGGCACGATGCGCAGGTTCTCCACTCGGTATTGGGCCCAGAAGACGCCCAGGGCCAGCCCCTCCGGAAGCGGTGGATCCACAATCAGCTTGGGTGCGGGTTCGTTCTCGACGGCTACATACGGTGAAGCGCCGCGGATTTCCCTTGCGGTCTGAGCGAGGGCGCCTGTGGCGAACAACGTGCCAGCGGCGACGGCTGCGAGCGTCTTGATGAGCATGGTCATTTGTATTCTCCTCTGGTTTGCATGTTTCTGACTGCCTGTTGCATAAAGCGGAACGCCCGGCCCTTGAGGGGTACCCGGAGGCGAGGCTGAGCACGGCAATGCGCTTTCCTCTACGCGGTACCGAGCTCAGAGGGCGGCTCCGGCCAGCGCCTCGGGAAACGGGGAGGCGAAGAATCCCAGATCAGATTATGGGCAGGCCCACTGCCAATCGCGACGTAGGGTGAAGTGCCGCGGATGTCCCTCGCGCTGTGGATCGCGGCATGGGCGAAGGTACTCGTGGCTAGCACGGTCCCGACGGCGGCAAACGTCTGAATGAGCATGATCATTGCATTGTCTCCCTTTAGAGCAGCGTTGGGATGTCGGACATTCGGCCGCGACGCGAGGAACATAGACGGTTCCAGTCTGGGCGATCAGACGGTAAACTTGGGAGACATCCTTTCACCGGGTGAAAGGCTATGGACCGTCTCGATGCCATGACCATTCTGCTTGCTGCTGTAGACGCGGGGAGCCTCTCTGCCGCCGGTCGACAGCTTGGCCTTCCTTTGACGACGGTCAGCAGACGAGTTTCCGAGCTGGAGGAGCACCTGAAAACCCGGTTGCTGCTGCGCGGCAGCCGCAAGCTGACACTGACTGATTCAGGCCGGAGCTACATCGCATCATGCCGGCGGATTCTGGATGATATCGCAGAAGCCGAACGCGGTGCCGCCGGAGAGTACGTGACACCGCGGGGGGAACTGACGATCAGCGTCTCACAAATCATGGGGCGCGTTCACGTCATGCCCGTCGTTCAGGAATTTCTGGAGGCCTACCCGGATATTCGCGTGCGCGTTCTGCTGAACGATCGGAGGGTGGACCTGATGGAGGAGGATGTGGATATTGCGCTCCGTGTCGGCGAACTAGCCGACAGCAGCATGATTGCTCTACGTCTGGGATATTTCCGCCGGATGCTCTGTGCCAGCCCTGCTTATCTGAAAATCCGCGGTGTGCCGAAAAAACCCTCCGATCTCGGCTCGCATAACTGTGTGGCCTATGACCGTGCGATCATACCGGGGACAGGCGGGTCAAACTGGGAATTTGGTTCGAAAGAGACACTCGAAATTGTCCCGATCCCCTATCGGCTTCTCGAGAATTCGGTCGAGGCCGCCGCCAGCGCCGCGGTGGCTGGGGCTGGAGTTGCGCGGATGCCGTCTTACCTGGCAAGTCAGTTTCTAAAGGCGGGCCTGCTGGTGACGTTGCTGGAAGAGTATGAATCTCCCCTCCTCCCAGCCAGTCTGATCTACCCAAGCCAACGCAAGGTGCCGCTTAAGCTGCGCGCCTTCCTGGATTTCTCCCTACCGCGTCTGCGGGAACGAATTTGCAAGTTGCCAGCACAGCCTTGGATCCATTCGGAACCCGAGGCGTAGGCGGTGTGCTATGATGATTTTTCCGCCGCCGTCAGTCGGATGAATCTGCAACCAGTCGAAGGCTGCACCGGAGGAAGTTTTCGAACAACTGGCGCGGCGTCAATGAGCCGCTTCGAGCGCGAGCCAGCGGTATCGATGGCATGCGCCGGGCCCTCGTCGAGAAATCAGAACCGAACACGCGATCAATCACAACAGCTTTTGCAACAGCGTTCTCAGCCCCGGCTGCGAGGAATCTGCGGCCGCTACCTTGGCCGGAAACCAACAGCTTTTCCGGACCGACTTCTCGGGATAGCTGTTGGCTACGGAGGCGACCTCCAGCAGGTGAACCGAGACCCGGTAGAGATGCGAACTGCCTTCCTTCCGATAGGTGAACGAACCGAAGACTGCCTTATCAACAGCGCCGGACGCGCCGGCTTCCTCGAAGGCTTCCCGCGCGGCCGCGGCGGCGGTCGCTTCGCCGGGGTCAAGGTGTCCCTTGGGAACGCCCCACCGGCCGTTACGCCGGCTGCCGACGAGAAGGATATGCAACCGTCCCTTCTTGTCTCGGCGACAACAGATCGCTCCGGCCTGCTCGATTTCGCGCGCGTCGACTTGCCGTTCGGACTGAGGCTGCGATCCGTCGTGTGCCATTTCTGTCCTTGCTGCGGGTTTGGGCTCTCCGCTTTATCCAGCCTTCATCACGCTTTGATGAACCCGAACCAACTATCGGTTCTACGCGTTGTCCGGCTACAAGACATGGAGGGGTACCGTTGCCGTCAGAAATCGAAATCAAGCTCGACGTCACGCCTCAAGCGATGGAAACCCTTCTTGGTTCCGACCTGTTGGGCGCGCCGCAGCAGGTCCTGCGGCAAAAGTCGACGTATTTCGACACGGCGGACCGACAGCTCTTCGAGCGCGGCTTCACTCTCCGCGTCCGACAGACAGGAGACGTTCGTGTTCAGACGGTGAAGGCAAGCGGAGAGAGCGCATCGCTCTTCGCGCGGTCGGAATGGGAGACGCCGCTTGAACAGGACAGGCCGGTCCTCGATCATTCGACCCCTCTTGAAAGTGAGTTCGGCAACGGCCTCGCGGTCGAAATTAAGTTCCAGGTCGAGATCGAACGCCGTATCTGGAATGTCAATGAGGCAGGTTCGAAGATCGAGATCGTGCTCGATCGAGGCGACGTCATGTCCGGCGACCGCAGGACGCCCGTCCGAGAAATGGAACTCGAACTGAAGGACGGCGATCCCGCCCAGCTATTCGTATTCACGCGCAAGCTGGAGGCTATCGCCCCTATCCGCTTCGGCGTCCAGTCGAAGGCGGAGCGAGGCTTTATGCTTGTCGGCCCGCAAGGCAGAACGGCTTCATCTGCAGCGGAACATGCGAACTGCCACGTCCTTCCAGACGGTAGCGACATCGTGCTTCCGGCAATTTCGCCTGAACGAAGACACCCTCCTGCGGCATCGCAACGCCGAGGCGCTGCATCAGGCTCGCGTGGCGCTTCGGAGGCTTCGGTCCGCGTTCTCGCTCTACAAGCCGATGCTTCCGGGACCAGAACCGCAACGGCTCAAGGACGAGCTTCGGTGGTTAGCCGGTGTCCTCGGCGAGGCTCGCAATGTTGATGTGCTCCTTCCGAAGGCGAATGACGTCGACATGCGCCGGCGCCTCCACGAGGCTCGGGAGGTTGCCTACGACGACGCCGTCGAAGCACTGGAGTCCGCTCGGGCGCGCGCCCTGGTGCTGGACTTCAACGAGTGGCTCCACTGTGGAGACTACCTCACCGACGCGCAGACGGCCGAGGTTCGCGAGATGTCCGCAGACGACTTCGCGTGCTCGGCGTTCGACCGCATGCGGAAAAAGCTCAAGAAGCATGGCAAGGCGCTGGCGGAGATTGACGACGAACATCGCCACGAGGTTAGGAAGGACGCGAAGAAGCTGCGCTACGCGGCCGAGTTCTTCGGTTCGCTTTTCGACGACAAACGCGGGCAGCGACGGCACAAGCGTTTCATTTCCGCAATGGAGGATCTGCAGGATCATCTCGGCGCCCTGAATGACCTCGCCACCGGTCCGGAAGTGCTACGCAAGCATGGACTGTGGGATCATCCGGCGCATGAGAGCGTCATCTCGCACGAGAACAAGGCAAGCCTGATCGGCTCCGCTCAGGCTGCGCTGGGCGACGTTATCGATACAAAACGGTTCTGGAAATGAACGCGGCGATCGGATTGCCCTCTTGGACATCGATCCCTACGTTTCGAGCGACGCCACATCGATGTCACTGGCCGGCTCTCGGCAGAGTGCTCCCTGACTGGAAGGAGTTGGTGCATTTGCAAGCGTCGTCTGCTAGGCTTTTCGGCGCCGACGATTCCAGAGCGGTTGGGATTTTGACGGATACATTTGGCCGTGAGTTGGGAGAGCGGATGAATGTGGCGATTGGCTCGTGTCTTGTCTGGTTTGGCGGTTCTCATCGGGCTAGGTGCGCTTCTCTGGTTCGCAACGAGACCACCTCCGTTGATCGTCCAGGGCGAAGTTTCGGCCAATCGGGTGGATATCAGCCCGCGCGTCTCCGGTAGAATCGTGAAGCTCAACGCTGACGTCGGCGACAATGTTGAAAGCGGCGCGACCATTGCGGAGCTGGAAAGCCCGCAGCTTGTCGCGGGCCTGCATATGGCCAAGGCGGCCCTGGCCGTGGCGGAAGCGGATCTTGTTCGGGTCAATAGCACCCGGCCGGAAACCATTGCCGCGCGGAAGGCGGAACTGGCAGCGGCCGCGGCCGACGTTACGTTGTATCAAGAGGATTTCGATCGTCAGGCAAAGCTGATCACCACCGGCGCCTCGACGCAATCGCGCGTGGACGAAACGACCCGCAACCTCGAAGCCGCGATCCGCAAGCGCGAGTCAGCCGAGGCCAATCTCGAACTCGCCGTCGCCGGAGCCAGCAAGGAGGAAAAGGCGCTTGCCGCGACACAGGTCGAGCAGGCACGCTCTTCCCTCAACCAACAAGAGGTCGACATTGCGGAACTGACGATCCGCGCGCCGATTTCCGGCCAGGTCACCACGCGTATAGCCGAACTTGGGGAGAACTTCTCGCCCGGCGCGCCGCTGTTTTCGTTGATCGACCTGCAGAATCCGTGGTTCACGTTCAACCTGCGAGAAGACCTGCTGAGGGGCTTGAAGGTTGGAGACGGTTTCGATGTGGGCGTGCCGGCAATGGGCGACGCCAATATTCCCGTCAAGGTCACAATGATCAATGCGCAGGGCCAATATGCGACCTGGCGCGCCACCCGCGCCACAGGTGATTTCGACCTCCGCACCTTCGAAGTGCGGGCAAGCCCGGTCAACCCGATGCCGGGCCTGCGTCCCGGCATGAGCGCCATCGCCTCATGGCCGCCCGCGGGGCACTGAGATGATGGCGAAGGGGCGACTGCGCCCCGGCTTCCTTTTGGTTTTCAGGCGGGAGTTCAACCGCTTCGCGCGTCGACGCTTGCTGCTGTTTCTGACAACCGTTCTGCCGCTGTTATTGATGGGGTCTCTCGCTGTTGTGTTCAGTGCGGGCCTCGCCACGCAGCTTCCCATTGCTGTGCTCGACCTTGACGGTACTGACCTCTCGAGGACGATCGTCCGCACGGTCGATGCGACACCCGATGCTGCCGTGACCCGGCATGTCGGCGATCTTTCGGAAGGCAGGCACTTGATCCTGTCAGGCGAAGTTCGCGGGCTGCTGATGTTGCCCCGAAATCTTGAACGCGACGTCTATGGCGGACGTCGTCCGGAGGTGGTCTTCTTCTACAACACGCAGACGATGACCTCGGGCAATCTCGTGTTACGTGGCATCAATTCCGCCGTGCCGGCTGTGGCTGCCGGTATCCGTCTGTCCTTGCGAACGGCAGAAGGGCAGCCGCTCGAGGCGGCGCAGGCCGCGTTAACGCCGATTCCCGTTCAGATCAACCCACTGTTCAACCCGACCCTGAACTATGCGCATTTTCTGTTGGCCGCGTTGCTTCCGAGCGTGCTGCAAGTCATTGTCGTGACCACAATGGCCTATGCTGTGGGCCTTGACGTGGAAACCTCTCATCGCCTTCGCGTGCTGAGGCGATTGGGGGGCGGCTTGTGGCCCGCGATGGCCGGAAAGATCCTACCCTATACGCTGTTATTTCTGGTCGTGCTCGGCATTGCCGACTGGGTTCTTTTCGACATCCTCGACATGCCCCTGCGCGGCAACCGCTATCTGCTGATCCTTGCCGGCATCCTGTTCATCCTTGCCGATCAGTTCATCGGAGTGCTGCTTGCGTTGCTGCTTCGTCCAATGGCAAGCGCGATCAGCATCGGCACCTTGTTGATGGCGCCGGCCTTTGGCTTCATGGGCATCGGCTTCCCGAGGATTGGCATGAACGCCTTCGCCTATGGTTGGGGACAAATGATACCCGGCACTTGGTATCTGATGGCTCGAATCGATCAAACCATAAGAGGAGCGCCGCTCTATCTTTCCTGGAGGCCGATTGCGGTGCTTCTATTCATGGTGCTGCTGCTTGCAAGCCTGACGGCCCTGCGTCTGGAAACCATTCGCGCACGGCGCCGAACTCGGCCGCTCAGGCAGGCGACGGTCGGAGGGAGGGCAGAATGAAGTCTGTCCTCACAGTCTGCCGTCTCGAACTTCGCCGCGTTTTCTCGCTAAAGCCAGCCTTTGCGGTTCTGGTGGTGGCATCGGTCATCTATGCCGCATTCTACCCGCAACCCTATCGCACGGAAGCGCTGCGCGACGTGCCGATCGCAGTGGTCGATCTGGACGGAACAGAAAGCAGCCGCGAACTAGCCCGACGCGTGGACGCCTCGGCAGACGTCGCTGTAGCGAGTGTCTTTCCGGATCAGGCGAATGCCAGGCAGGCAGTCTATGCTCGAAATCTGTTTGGCGTGCTTGTGATCCCTCAATATTTCGAGCGTGATCTGCTGCATCATCGACAAGCGCCGATCGCTCTCTATGCCGACGCGAGCTATTTCCTGATCTATCAGCGCTTGTCGGGCGGCGTCGTGGCGGTTGCGCGCACGATGGGCGCGGAGGTGGAAACAGCCAGGCTCATTGCCGCCAAAGTCGACCCTGTCCTCGCCGCTGCGGCGGCCGATCCCATGCCACTGACTGCAGTGCCCCTGTTCAATCCCCAGGGCGGCTATGCCACTTACATTCTACCCGCCGCTTTCGTTTTGATCCTTCAGCAAACCTTGCTGATCGGGGTCGGCCTGCTGGGCACCTACCGAAACGATCAGGCAGGCGCCGAGTTGACTGCATCGGCAGGACCAGCCGCGATCGTTGCCGGAAAGCTGTTGGCCTATCTCGTCCTCGAAACTGTCATTGTGTCGTTCTATCTGATCGCGCTCCCCTATCTCTACCATATACC
>NZ_JBNDHT010000155.1:0-15021 GCF_056755115.1 Rhizobium sp. SVR5-2C
GCTGCAGAGCCTGCCCGCCGTCGAGGAAGCGCAAGCCGTCTCCCGCAAGCGGAAGAGCTTCGCCTAGGGTCCGGACCCATAAAGCGGATTCCGTTGGCGGCAGTTCCGGCGGGCGAACCACGAAGATCCACGCCCTGACCGACGGCCCGTGCCGCCCAATCGCTTTCCTTTTGGCCGATGGCGAGATCGCCGGTTGCACGGCTGGCGAGCTGCTTCTGGAGCAGATGCCCAAGAGCCCGATCCTGTATGCCATCCGCCACAAGGTCGAGGGCAAAGTGACGATGCCGAACATTCCGCCGAAAGCCACCCGGTACGATCGATCAGCGACGAACGTCCCTGCGGCCGTCTGCCTCGCCGCCTGTCACACCTACTGATTATCCGTCAGGGCACGAATTCACGTCAAACAGCCAGACGAGAGCAGCATTTCTTTCGTTCTCACTTGGAGGCCTCGACGGCGCCAAGTAGGTAGCCTCCGTCCCAGTGATAGATCTGCTTGTCGTCGACCGTCACCTTGACGACCGCCTGAAATCCGGCAAGCGCCCCGCTGCCTGCATGGAACGCACAGGTTCCCTGCATCGGGCTGGCGGTGTCATAGGTGACGCAGTACCCGACCGCCGTGTCTCCGTTTCCGACGGTAATGACCGCCGTGCTGCTGCCGAAAAGGGGACTGCCGGTCACCGGCCCATAGTAGAAGATCTTGGAGCCCGCCGGGATCGCCGCGAGGTTCGATTCCGTAATGGTGCAGAAGCTTGGGGTCTCGCCGGTGTACTGGCTGCATTCCTTGGAGATCTTGAGGGGTTGCATAGCCGGCGCAGCGGACGCTACGGATGCCAGTGCCAGGATGGCACCAGCCGACAGTATCAACAGTCTGCTCATTGCCTACTCCTTATGGTCGAATTAAAGTCCGAGATTCTACTCGTTATCTCCGCTCCGAGCAATTCGCGGTTTTGAATCTTCTGGGCTAGGGGTTGCCGTCCGCCTCAACCACCGCCGGCTTGCTATGAGCCCGGACCCTAGGGTCAGACGAATTCGAGCAGATGCCTGCCGATCGTGAAGAGCACGTATAGCCCGCAGACACCGATCATGCAGACCACGGCGAAGGAACCGAGATCCTTGGCGTGTTTGCCAACCATCGAGATTTCCGGCGAGATGCGGTCGATGACTTCCTCGATCGCCGTGTTCAGTGCCTCGACGGCAAAGAGCATCAGGAACAGCACGACGGCAATCATCATTTCCCAAAGAAAGGCACCGGCGGCCGCGAGCAGCACCAGCGAAACAACCGCGAACAGCAGCTCGTGCCGGAAGGCCGATTCCTTGAGCAGGCGCTGAAAGCCTGCCCAGGAATACCCAGCGGCAGCAAAGAAATGGCTGACACCGGTCAGCTTGCCTACGGCAGGTTTTGTCAAGGCGCCCTCGTCTTGCGGTCTAGGCGGCCGTAGCCGCCATCCATGAGTAAAAATGCGAATACCGGTTCCCGGTTCCGCCCGCAAGCACCTGTCGCAAAACCCGCACCAATACTGAAATGCTCAGTGTTTGTTGGTGACGCCAGCCTGGGCGAATGTCGCCATTCCGGAATGGCAGGCCGCAGCCGCCTTGACGATGCCGGCCGCAAGTGCCGCCCCCGTGCCTTCGCCAAGCCGCATGCCAAGCGCTAGAAGCGGCGTCTTGCCGAGCATCTCGATCGCCCTGAGATGCCCCGGCTCGCCGGAGACGTGGCCGATCAGGCAGTGGTCGAGCGCCGAAGGATTGGCTGCTTGCAGGATCGCGCCTGCCGCCGTCGCCACGTAGCCATCGATCAAGACCGGGATCTTCTCGACGCGCGCGGCAAGGATGGCGCCTGCCATCGCGGCAATCTCACGGCCGCCGAGGCGGCGCATGATTTCCAGCGGATCGTTCAGATGATCGCGGTGCAGCTCCACGGCGCGCTCGACAGCAGCCACCTTGCGTTCCAGCATCGCGCCCTCCGAACCGGTTCCGGGGCCAACCCAGTCGCGTGCCGAGCCGCCGTAGAGCGCATAATTGATCGCCGCCGCGATCGTCGTGTTGCCGATGCCCATCTCACCGATGCAGAGCAGGTCCGTACCGCCGGCAATCGCCTCCATGCCGAAGGCCATGGTCGCCGCGCAGTCGCGCTCGGAAAGCGCTGCTTCTTCCGTGATATCGCCTGTCGGATAGTCGAGCGCCAGGTCGAAGACCTTCAGGCCGAGATCGTAGGCGACGCAGATCTGGTTGATCGCTGCGCCACCGGCGGCAAAGTTCTCCACCATCTGCTGGGTCACCGCTGGCGGGAAAGGCGTAATTCCCTGTCTCGTTACACCGTGATTGCCGGCGAAGATCGCGACCAGCGGCCGGTTGACGGCCGGCGCCCTGCCCGTCCAGGCCGCCAGCCAGAAGGCGATTTCCTCGAGGCGCCCAAGCGCGCCCGGCGGCTTGGTCAGCTGCGCGTCACGCTCGCGTGCGGCCACCAGCGCCCGGGCATCCGGCCCCGGCAGATCGCGCAGCAGCGCACGGAAATCGTCGAACGGCAGGCCTGAAACGCTCATGGATGCAGATTCCTTGTATTCCTGGAACATTGATGCAAGCCAACTTGTCATTTTCCGGCAAATCGGCTTCTTTCTTGGCGAGTCTATTAACGGCAGCCGTTAGGCCTCACAACATCAAAAGCGCCGCACCTTCCATGCGCGAAGCGGGGGACATGAACATTAAGGCCTATGCGCTCGACACCGTCCGAGCCGTCGCTTTCCTGAGCCGTTTTCCCGTGCCGCAATGGCTTTTTTCCGGCGACGTCGCAAAGTTGAGCCGCACGGTGCGTGCCTTCCCGCTGGCAGGGATCCTGATCGGGCTCATCCCGGCCGCCGTATTCCTCATCCTCCTTGGCCTGCGCGCCGACCGTCTGATGGCAGCGCTTGTGGCGCTCGCCGTCCAGATCATCGTCACCGGAGCCCTGCACGAAGATGGGCTCTCCGATACCGTCGACGGCATCGGCGGCGGCCGCGACCGCGACCATGCGCTTGCGATCATGAAGGACAGCCGCACCGGCAGCTATGGCGCGATCGCGCTCGTTCTCTCGATCGCGCTTCGAGCTTCCGCACTTGCCGCCATTGCCCGCGAAGTTCCGCCGCTTGCCGCCGTCTTCGCGATTCCCGCGGCAGCTTGTCTCAGCCGCGCCGCCCTTGTCTGGCACTGGCACCGCCTTCCACCCGCAAAGCAGGATGGGCTCGCCGCCTCGTACGGTCGGCCCGACGAAGGTGCGATGCACCTCGCCCTCGTCACCGGCTGCCTTTTTTCCGCCCTTCTCGTCTGGCCGGTATTCGGTCTGCTGGCGTTCGTTTGCAGCCTGCTCGCAACCGGCATCGCCGTGCTCGCATTCACGCTCTATATCCGCCGCAAGCTTGCCGGCCATACCGGAGACACGCTCGGCGCCGCCCAGCAGATTTCCGAAATCGCGGCGCTCTGCGCCCTTGCCACCGCCTTGTGAAATCACGATATTTTGCCCATGCAAACACCCTGCATCCATGTATGCTCGCTCGATCCCGCAACCGGCTTTTGCATCGGCTGCGGCCGCACCCTTGGCGAGATTGGCAACTGGATGTCCTATTCCGATAGCGAGAGGCAGCAGATCATGGCCATGCTGAACGCGCGTCTGTCTGCCCAGCCCGCCATATTGGCCGGCGAGACGAGCGCAGTGCCGGAGCATCGCTCATGAACCGGCTTGCCATTTTTCTGCTTATCCTCGCCGTCGGGCTTGCCGTGCTCGTCTACAATCATGACAGCGGACGGGTGCTCGGCATGAACACCAACGATTTCGGCCGCATGATCTATCTCCTGCCGATCGCGCTGATGCTGTCGGCCGGCGTCTGGGCGAGCCGCCGCAGTGCGGGCGAAACTATCCGCAACCTGATGATCTGGCTGGTGATCATCCTGGCGCTTGCGACCGTCTACCTCTACCGCCAAGACCTGCTCGGCGTCGGAAACCGCCTGCTCGCCGGTCTCGTGCCCGGCCATGCCGTCGTCGTCACCACCAGCGAAGGCGGCAGCGAGATCATCCTGCACAAGCTGCTGAACGGCCATTTCGAGGCCGACGTCTCGGTCAACGGCCAGACCATCCCGATGCTCGTCGATACAGGCGCCAGCATGGTGGCATTGTCGCGCGCAGACGCCGAACGCATCGGCATCATCCCCGAAAATCTCAACTACTCGATGACGGTCATGACTGCCAACGGCCGCGCCCGCGCAGCACCCGTGACGCTCGACCGCGTCGCCATAGGCCCGATCGTCCGCACCGACGTCGCCGCCAGCGTCGCCGAAGACGACATGCTCGAGCAGAGCCTGCTCGGCATGAGCTTCCTCGAAACACTCGGTTCGCTGCAGATTCAGACGGACGAACTCAGGATGCGCGACTAAGAGCGGAACGCAGCTCGATATTCTTCAATCCATGGAACTTTGCTTCGGGCAGCCGGGTTGAAGGATTGAAAGGAGCTGCGCATGGAAAATCTCTCAAAACAACTCGCGGAAGAATATATGCGCCTGGGGGGCCACCGCCGCGCGGTGATCGACGATAACCTCGTGTCCACCCGCTGCTGGGAGCAGGATACGCCCGAGGCCGCACAATTCTGGACGGACCGCATCGACACCCTGGAGCCCGCTCGGCGCCGGCAGGTCGTATGCTTCCTTCCGACGATCAACCGGATCTGATCCGCGCCAAAAAACCTATTCTGAAAGGAGCCGGTCATGTCGGACAGCGTCAAGACGGGCGGTGGCGAGCGCCTGCCCGCAGAGGTTGAGGGCGTTTCAACTATTTCGATTGCAATGGATTTATTACACCTATAAGAGTATTTACCGCCTTTATTCGTGAGGAAAGAGTATGAATTTCAGACTGAGTTATTTCATTGTCGCCTTTGGGATTTTCAGTTTCGCAGTCGCTACGAGCGCAAATGCCGAGTCATATTCGAACCTGCTGAAGCAGGGCTACACAGTCGGCAAACTAGCACCAGCCAAATCCGGCGTTCTCGGCTGGGCCGTTTCGAAGGGAGGGGTGAAGTACTTCTGCCGCATGAATGCGAGCGTTGCCTACGCCAACAAGAAGGAAATGGTCAGCTTCACAACGAGCGGTCGCATGATCACATTGAACCGCGCCGTCTTTCAGGCCTCGATCGGAGGGCCGGATCCGTCGATCCCGCAGCTGTCTGATCTCAAGGCCGGCCGTGTAAGGCCGACAGATGTCGGCCCCTGCAGTGCGCTCAGATAATCGACGCCGTTCTGCGGAGCCACACAGATCGAGGTTGTCTCCCGTTAATTCCTCAGCCGGTACCCCGTCTTGAAAATCCACGCCAGCGTTCCGAGGCAAAGCGCGAGGAAGATGGCGATCATCGAGAGACTGGCAAGCGGGTTCACATCCGCGATGCCAAAGAAACTCCATCGGAAGCCGCTGACCAGATAAAGCACCGGGTTGAAATGGCTGACCGCCTGCCAGAAGGGCGGCAGCATGTTGATCGAATAGAAGCTCCCGCCGAGAAAGGTGAGTGGTGGCACGACCAGCATCGGGATGAGGTTCAGCTGCTCGAAATTGCCCGCCCATATGCCGATCATGAAGCCGAACAGACTGAAGGTGATCGCCGTCAGCAGGAAGAACAGGATCATCATGAACGGATGCTCGATCCTGACGTCCACGAAGATGTTGGCCGTCAGCAGGATGATGACGCCGATCAGCAGCCCCTTGGTCGTCGCCGCCCCGACATATCCGAGCAGAATCTCCGTCATGGCGACCGGCGCCGAGAGCACCTCGTAGATCGTGCCCGTGAATTTCGGAAAATAGATGCCGAAGGAGCCGTTGCTGATGCATTGCCCGAGCAGCGTCAGCATGATCAAACCCGGCGTGATGAAGGCGCCATAGGAAACGCCCTCCACCTCCTGGATGCGCGAGCCGATCGCGGCCCCGAAGACGATGAAATAGAGCGAGGTCGAGATCACAGGTGAAACCACGCTCTGCAGTAACGTGCGGCGCGTGCGTGCCATCTCGAAGAAATAGATGGACTTGACGGCTTCGAAGTTCATTTCGCGCCTCCCACCAGCGCTACGAAGATATCCTCAAGCGAACTCTGCCGCGTCGAGAGATCCTTGAAGTGGATGTCCTGCGCCGCAAGGCGAGTGAGCAGTGCGGCGATGCTCTCCTGCTCGTTGTGCGCGTCGTAATCATAGATCAGCCGGCTGCCGTCCGGCTCCAGTGACAGTCCGTTTCCGGAGAAACAGTCCGGCAGCTTGTCCAGCGGTTCGGCAAGCTCGAGGATCAGCTGCTTGCGGCCGAGCTTCGTCATCAGCGCGGTCTTGTCTTCGACCAGAAGCAGCTTGCCGCCGTTGATGACGCCGACGCGGTCGGCGATCTCCTCGGCCTCTTCGATGTAGTGCGTCGTCAGGATGATGGTGACGCCGGATTCCCGCAGCTTCTCGACGACGCGCCACATGTCTTTTCGCAGCGTCACGTCAACGCCCGCGGTCGGCTCGTCAAGGAACAGGATCTCGGGCTCGTGGCTGAGCGCCTTGGCGATCAGCACACGACGCTTCATGCCGCCGGAGAGCTCCCGCAGCATATTGTCCTTCTTGCTCCAGAGCGAAAGCTCGCGCAGCACCTTTTCGATATGCGCCGGGTCCGGCTTCTTGCCGTGCAGCCCGCGGGAGAAGCTTACGGTGTTCCACACCGTCTCGAACTGGTCCGTCGTCAACTCCTGCGGCACCAGACCGATCATCGTTCGCGTTGCGCGGAAATCCTTGACGACATTGTGTCCCGCGACCAGCACTTCGCCGCCGCTCGGATTGACGATGCCGCAGATGATCGAGATCATCGTCGTCTTGCCCGCGCCGTTCGGGCCAAGCAGTGCCAGGATCTCGCCCTTTTTGACATCGAGATCGATGCCCTTCAGCGCTTCGAATCCATTGGCGTAGCGTTTTGTGAGATTTCGGATGGAAATGATGGGAGCCATTGCTGAATTCTTGAGTATTTCCTCGTTTTTCGCCCGCTATATAGCCCCTCTGCGACACTTTTGACATCCCACCGAGGATGAACAGACTATTCACGGAAAGAAGAGTGTCGGCTACACGCAAGTCGCAAAGAAAAATCCACCTGAGGTTCCATTTGTCATCAAGCGGTGATTTTCGTCGCGTACAAAAACGACCGAGGCAAGCAACGGTTTCCGCGCCGCCGCCCTTCTCTTTGCGGAACCGCCCAAAGGCGCTCGTTACGCCTGTTTCTGCTGTCTCGGCATTTGGTAATCAGTCACTGCCAGTCACAAAGTTCTCCAGTTCCGGCCTCGCGTTTCCCCTGCCCGGCCGGTCAGCTTTCGAGCCGGCCCTGAGCCGGCTTTCTTTTTTTCGGGCAACAGTCGGCCCGAACCGCTCGCTTGGATGCCCGCCGGCGTCATTGCTTAAGTGACATAGCTGGAGTAGATTTTCGCTTGGTAGCCGCCCGGCCTCACCTCGACGGTTTGGCCATTTTTGCCTTCGCACAACGGAGGGCGCAGGCATGGATTTCCCCTTACCTGAGAACGAGGCTGAACGCTTGGCCGCAGTACGGGCATATGGCGTTTACGGTACCGACCCCGAAGCCGGATTCGATGACCTCACCGATCTCGCCGCCCTGATTGCCGGTGCTCCGATCGCGATGGTCAACATCGTCGGCGACACCAAGATATGGATCAAATCCCGTCACGGCGTTCCTTCCGACCTCGAAGAAGTCCCTCGCGGCGGTGTCTGCTGCTCCTACGCGCTCTGCCGCAGCGACATGTTGGTTGTCCCCGACACGCACGCCGACGACCGCTTCAAGACGCTTCCTTTCATCGCGACGGAACCCTTCATCCGCTTCTATGCAGGCATGCCGCTGATAGATTCAGGCGGTCATGCTCTGGGCACGCTCTGCATCCTCGACCTCGCCCCGCGCGAGCTTGCCTTCGAGACTGCCGAAGGCATCCGACGCCTCGCGCGCCAAACCATCGCCCAGCTCGAACTGCGCCTGAAGCTCGCCGAGGTTCAGCGCTCGCAGCAGGCATTGGCCGCGGAGAAGCAGCGCTCGGACAGCCTGCTTCTCAACATCCTTCCACTCAAGATAGCCGCGGAATTGACTGAAAAGGGCTCGGTCGAGCCCCGCCACCATCCCTCCGCGACGATCCTCTTCACCGATTTCGTCGACTTCACCAAATCCGCCGTCGAACTCTCCCCTCGGGAGTTGATCGATGACCTCGACATGTACTTCTCCGAGTTCGACAGCATCGTCGCGCGGCATGGGCTGGAGAAGCTCAAGACCATCGGAGATTCCTACATGTGTGCCGGCGGTCTGATGCAGGGCCGCAAGGACCACGCTGTCCGCTGCTGCCTTGCGGCTCTCGATATCAGGCGCTTTGTCGTGTCGTCGAACCACCGCTGGGCCGCGATCGGGCAGCGGCCATGGCACCTGCGCATCGGCCTGCATACCGGCAGTGTGATGTCCGGCGTCGTCGGCCGGAAGAAGTTCACCTATGATGTCTGGGGCGACGCAGTGAATATCGCGGCTCGTATGGAGAGCACGGACGAAGCCGACCAGGTGAACATCTCCGAGGGCACCTATCAACACGTAAAGTCATACTTCGACTGCACCCCGCGAGGTGCCCTTGAGGTGAAAAACAAGGGCAAGATGACGATGTACTTCCTCGAACGGCTGAAACCGGAATATGCAGCCGATGCTGCGGGCGTGGAGGCGAACGAGCATCTGAGGAAAACTCTCGCCGGTACGTCGGTCACCTGGTCCTTGCACTGACCGACCGCGCTCCGGACCACGCGGCGCTGCCAGTCACGAAGTTCTCCTGTTCCGGCCTCGCGTTCCTGCCCTGGCAGTCAGCATCGAGCCGGCCGGAACCGGCTTTCCTTTTCCCGCGAGAGTCCCTTACTGCAGCTTCCGGTCCACCGCAGTCGACGCGCCTCAAGCGCTTTTAGGGCTCTTCCGGGAGCGCGCCGACATGTTCAGTGCCACGGCGGCGCGAATGAGCGCCTTCAGCGCCTCTTCATCGATCTGCTCGCCCTCATGGAAATCGATGGCACGTCTGGTGTTGCCTTCGAGGCTGGAGTTGAAGAGGCTAGAAGGATCTTCCAGCGAGGCGCCCTTGGCGAAGGTCAGCTTGACGGCATTCTTGTAGGTTTCCCCGGTGCAGATGATCCCGCCATGCTCCCACACGGGAATCCCCAACATGTTTGAGGGCTTTCTCCATTTCACCTCCTCGACCACGTCGGGATCGGCCTGCTTTATGAGAGTTCGGATCCGGGCCAGCATCTCACCCCGCCAGTCGCCCAGCGCCTTGATCCGCGCATCGATCAGTTGAGAGGCTTCCTCTTTCCCCTCCGGGGCAGCGGCAATGTCAGTCTTGGGCATGGCGGTTTCCTCGACAATACGCGATCTTGCTTTCGGGCTTTGGTCTTCTGCCATCTAGCACGATTTCACGCAGGCGTAACGCAGGCATGACGGCGTGCGGCGCCTGCGGACGTGTGACCGGTTGCTGATTGCCTTCGTTCGAGCTTGTCGCTCTACCACTTTGCCGAAGAGATTAAATCGCGTCCCGATCGGGGTCGGGACGCGATACGCCTTGGCGCTTGTAGATCTAGTTCCCGCCGCCCGGCGAATTCTGAATATTTTCCATCACTTGGTCGATCGAGAAGCTTCCCGGCTTTTGACGCGGAGGGAACTCCTTGAAGGTCTCGAGGAACCTGGCGACATAGGCTTGTGCCGGCACCATGACGAACAGGTGTTCGACGCGCCAGCGCTCATAGTCCATGCCTTCATGGTCCGCTGTTTCGAATGGATCAGAGCGCAGGTTGAACAGCTTCGGAAGACGCAGCGGCACGAACGGCTCCTGCCAGACATCAAGCCCCTCGGCGCGTTGCTCGGCAAAGACGATCTTCCACTGTTCGTAGCGCAAACCAACGAGCGATCCGTCGTCCACGAAATAGATGAACTCCTTGCGAGGATCGGCGCCGTCTCCCGCGAGGTACCGGGTGATATCGTAGCCGTCGAGATGCACCTTGAAGGTCTTGGAGCCAACGGGATAGCCGGCAAGCAGTTTGTCCTTGATATTCGGTTCGCCCGCCGCAGCCAGAAGGGTCGGAATCCAGTCTTCATGAGCGACGATGTCGTTGTAGACCGTGCCCGGTGCGATGGTGCCGGGCCAGCGAACGGCGCAGGGAACACGGAAGCCCCCCTCCCAGTTCGTATTCTTTTCACCGCGGAATGGTGACTGGCCGCCGTCCGGCCATGTGAACTTCTCCGCACCGTTGTCCGTCGAATACATGACGATCGTGTTTTCGGCGAGGCCCAGATCGTCCAGAGCCTTGAGCATCTGGCCGACCATCTGGTCGTGTTCGACCATGCCGTCCGGATATATCCCGAGCCCCGTCTTTCCCTGACTTTCTTCCTTGAGCCGTGTCCAGATGTGCATTCGCGTCGAGTTCCACCACAGGAAGAATGGCTTGTCCTGTTCCTTGGCGCGCTTCAGGAAATCGATCGCGGCATCGGTGACCTCCTGATCGATCGTCTCCATGCGCTTCTTCGTGAGTGGTCCGGTATTCACAATTCGTCCGTCCGCAAAGGAATGCAGAACGCCGCGGGGGCCGAACTTTTCCCTGAATGCCGGATCTTTCGGATAGTCGGGATGCTCCGGCTCGTCCTCGGCGTTGAGGTGATAGAGCGAGCCGAAGAACTCGTCGAAGCCGTGGGCCGTCGGCAGATGCTCGTCGCGGTCGCCGAGATGGTTCTTGCCGAACTGCCCGGTCATGTAGCCATAGGGCTTGAGCAGGTCCGCAAGGGTCGGGTCTTCCGCCTGCATTCCTTCCTTCGCCCCCGGCAAACCGACCTTCAGCATTCCGGTGCGGTAAGGCGTTTGTCCGGTGATGAAGGCTGCGCGCCCGGCCGTACAACTTTGCTGGCCGTAGTAGTCGGTGAACATCCCGCCTTCCTTGGCGATGCGATCAATGTTGGGTGTCTTGTAGCCCATCATGCCCTGGTTGTAGGTGCTGATGTTCCAGTAGCCTATGTCGTCTCCCCACAGGATGAGAATGTTCGGGGGCTTTGTTGCGGCTTGTGCCTTCGCCGGCCGTGTCGTGACCGGCAGTGATATTGCGGCTGCAGCAAGGGCGGTGCCCCCAAGCAGCAACAGGTTCCGGCGGCTCATTCCCGTGCGATCTTGATTGCCATTGACGGCTTGAGCCTTAGTGATGTCCTTGCTCATGTCCTTCCTCCCTGGCAGTGTTCCTATCCGCATTGACCCTTCGTGAACGGGTACGAACGGCCCTAGGACACGCGGAAGTATCTCATGATCGGGGGTTTGCGCCTACTTGATTCCTGCAATGATCGGCCTCAGACTGCCACCACCACGTGCGAGAAACCCCGGATCGGGCCGTGGAACGGGAATCAGGTTATGGACGCCGTCAGGTCCCATCCCCTCGGTCGCTTCAACCAATTGGCAACATCCGATCCGGATGAGCTCCTGACCCGCATTTCGGGTCTGTTCTCGGTTCGATCGATTGACTTCCCGCGGGACGAAGACCTGTTCGATGCCAGGCTCAACCACTGTCAAATCGAAGAGGTCGGATTGACCTATGCCCGTTATGGCGCGGCCATGAATGTGCTGGTCGAGCAGTCCGGGTACTTTCTGCAGGGCTTTCCCTTACGCGGCAGCGGCGACGCGATCATCGACAGAGCATCGGGCACTTTGTCCCGCAACAGGGGAATTGTCGGCGGACCCGGCGCGCGACTCAATCTGCGGTATTCGTCCGATTTCGAGCATCTCATCATACGGATCAGGCCCGAGGGTTTGGTACGGAAGCTCTCCAGCCTTATCGGCGGACCTGTCGATCCGCCGCTGAGCGTGATCGCGGACGATGCCCAACTCAGGTTGATAGAGTTCGTCGTCGGAGAGTTGAGCCGGACCGGCAACCCGATGCCGCCGCTTCTCATTGCTGAAATGGAGCAGGCAATCATGGTTGCGTATCTGCACCATGCGCAGCACAACTATAGCCACAGGCTTGAAAACGGCTCGCCCGAGGCCGGTCCATGGCAGGTTCGGCGCGCGGAAGAATACATCCGTGACAACTGGAACAAGCCTGTCACTATCGAAGCGCTGGTGGCGGTCGCCAACACCAGCGCCAGGACCCTGTTCCATTCCTTCAGGCGAGCACGCGGCCTTTCGCCGATGGCCTTTGCACGTCGTGTTCGGCTGGCCGAAGCCCGCTCCATGCTCGTTGCGCCGCTGCCTGGGACAACCGTCACGTCTGTCGCCTTCGATTGTGGCTTCGTCAATTTGGGCGCTTTCGCGCGCTACTATCAGGCCAGCTATGGCGAACTGCCGTCGCAGACGTTGCGCGCGGCTCTCGGCAATTTCGCATCTTGATGGGTGACGGGAACCAGTCCCCGGAAGCACCGAGCCGACTTTAGGTCGAGCAAAACCCCATTCGAACAAGGATGACTGCTATGAGCAGCATGGAAGCGAAAGAGTTTGTTCTGGCCGGCGTGGTTATGAAGCGTCTGCTGTCCGGCAAGCAGACCTACGGTCAGTTCTGCCTCTTCGAAAACATCAGCGGCGGAAACACCGAGACGCCGATCCACGTTCACGCCGAGGACGATGAAACCATTTACGTCCTCGAGGGAGAACTGACCGCTGTGGTCAACGGAGAGGCGCACCAGTTGACCGCTGGTCAAAGCATCTTTCTCAAGCGAGGGCTGCCGCATCAACTGGTGAATATGAGCGGCCAGCCGGCACGCTATATCCTGATTGATACACCAGCCCTCTTCGACAAGTTCCTGGAGGAGGCCGGCCGAGAATTCCGGCAAGGCGAAGTGATCGGGCCACCGACGCACGAGGAGGTTGACCGCCTCAGGACGGTTTCTCCAAAATACGGCATCACCTTGCTGCACGACTGGCCCGCTGAGAATTGATTGTCGCGACCGGCGGCATGTCCGATCCTGGCACGGCTCCCTGCCTTAAGCAGCCGCAGATGGTCTGGTGTTCAGCAGGTGTAGGGGTGGAGCTCCCAAACTCGCGCAGCTTGCCGCCGCGCTTTACGCCTGTCTGAGGCGATGCCGATGCGCCGCCTGTTTGGCGCGGTTGCCGCACATGGCCATGCTGCACCAGCGCCTGCGGTGCCCGCGCGTATGGTCGGCAAAGAGCAAGGTGCAGGTTGGACCCTCGCAGGCTTTCACGTCCGCGAAATCCTCGGTGCAGACGAAGCGTCCAAGCGCTTCGCCGATGGGCAAAAGCAGCGCCTCCGGCGAGCGCCATTTGCGCATTGCCTGAAACTCGAGCCCCTTGCCCCCATCCGCCTGTTGCGCAACGATCCGGCTGAAGCCTTCGTCGCGCTCCAGCAGGCGGTTCAGCGGTCCCAATTCGTCCAGCACACCGGCTGTCAGCGGTCGGCCCTTATGCTTGCGCACGAAAGCCCGGAACCATTCGCGCAGGTTCCTCGCCTGGTCGGCGACCTTGTCGAGTTCGCCGGGTAGCGCCTCGGCCCGCATCGCCTCCAGCGTCTCGCGCGGCACCAGCCCGGCCTGCTCCAGCCAGCCCAGTAGCCCCTCGCCGTCCTCGATCCAGTCGACCGGCGTGTCGACGGGTGTTGCCACCGAATTCAAAAAATCCAGTCCCAGCGCATCGCCGACGAAAATGGCGGGAGAGCGGTTGTCCATCATAACTCCTGTTCCGGGCGCGCCTGGCACTCACTGCAGGCGGCCTCTCGAAAATATAAATTTCATATAACCGCTCCAATGACGGTTGACAAGTTACGCTGCATCGTCGTAACCATTGTAAATCATTCAGATAGGTTACTTCACGCAACACGCATCCGCCGCAGCGAGCAGGCGGCTGCCGATCCAGATGGGAGAATTGACAATGCGTGCGATCGTTCTTGAGAAATTCGGCGGACTGGACAGCCTGGTCTACAAGGATATTTCGGAGCCGGAACCGAAGGCCGGTCACGTCGTCATCGAGATCAGGGCCTTCGGGCTCAACCATGCCGAGATGCATATGCGCCGCGGCGAATGGGCCGAAGCGGCACCGGTCAGCGGCATCGAATGCGTGGGCATCGTGAAATCCTGCCCCGGCGGCGAGTTCCCGGTCGGCGCCAAGGTGGCGGCGCTGATGGGTGGCCTCGGCCGCACCATCAACGGCAGCTATGCAGAATATACCCGCGCCCCGGTCTCCAACGTCGCCCTGATCGAGGCAAACCTGCCCTGGGCCGAACTCGCGGCCATTCCCGAAACCTACGCGACCGCCTGGACCTGCCTGTTCCGCAATCTGCAGATCGAGAAGGAGCAGTTGCTGGTCATCCGCGGTGCGACCTCCTCCTTTGGCCAGGCGGCGCTCAAGATGGCGGTCAACGCCGGCGTTCGGGTGATCGCCACGACGCGCAATCGCGACCGCTTTGCCCTGCTTGAGAAGCTGGGCGCCGAGCGCTGTGAGATCGAGCGCCCCGACCTGTCGAAACATATCGCCGAAGCGAAGGCGATCGATGCGGTGCTCGATCTAGTGGGTAATAGCGTGGTATTGGATTCCCTGGCCATGCTCCGCCGCGGGGGTCGTTCCTGCCTCGCCGGATGGCTCGGCGGGCTTGATCCGATCCCCGATTTCAACCCGCTGCTGCAGATGCCAAGCGGCGTCTATCTGACATTCTTCGGCAGCTTCGTGTTCGGCACGCCTGGCTTCCCGCTCTCGGACGTGCCCCTTCAGCAGATCGCCGCCGAGGTTGCGGCTGGCCGGCTCGATGTGAAACCGGCGAGAATTTTCCGCTTCGAAGAAATTCGCGAGGCGCACCGCGTCATGGAGGCCAATGAAGCCGGCGGAAAGATCGTCGTGGTGCACGCCTGACCAAGCAGAGAGATGAACCAATCACTGTAACCATGCAAACCCAATGTGACGGGTTAAGAAAGGACTAAGACCATGACCAGCATCAGTTACCGCACCGCCACTGTCGACGGCACGAAAGTCTTCTATCGCGAGGCCGGTTCGCTCGGTGCTGCCA
>NZ_JBNDHT010000156.1:0-14884 GCF_056755115.1 Rhizobium sp. SVR5-2C
CAGGCGACGCGGACCTTCAGCGGCACGCCGACGACAGCCGGCACGTCCGGCATCAAGGTGACGGCGACCGATCTCGGTGGCCTTGCCGCCAGCGAGACCTTCAACATCGCCGCAACGACAGCCCCGACGACCTACAGCCTGTTCAGCGCCTCCAACACACCGGCCCAGACGAACCTCAACGATGGTCAGCAACTCGAGGTCGGCGTCAAGTTCCAGTCGAACGTGGCCGGTGATATCACGGGCATCAAGTTCTACCGCAGCGCCAACGACAACGGCCAGAACGTCGTCGATCTGTGGACCACCACAGGCACCAAGCTCGCCACCGCCAGCTTCACCAACACCTCGGCGAGTGGCTGGCAGACGGTGAACTTTGCGACCCCTGTCACCATCGCCGCCAATACCACCTATATCGCGTCGTATCACACGACCGGCAGTTACGTGGCGACCGATGGCTTCTTCACCAGTCCCGCCACCAATGGCCCGCTGACGGCGCTTTCGAACGCCGCCGCCGGTGGCAACGGCGTCTATGCGTATGGCGGCTCCGCCACCACAGGTCTCTTCCCGACCAGCACCTTTGATTCAGCGAACTACTGGGCCGATGTGGTCTTCCGGCCGCAGCTCGCCGCGTGAAGCATCGAACAAGGTGTGGGACGGTTTCGGATGAGGTTAACACGAAGAAAATGCTTGCCGCGGCAACTGTCGCTCCGAATGCCGACATTGAAGGGAGGCCGATGAACAGGATCAACCGGCTACCGGTGACAGTGCTGGCCGGCTTTCTTGGCGCCGGCAAGACGACGCTTCTCAGCCACGTGCTGACCAACCGCGAGGGCCTGCGGGTCGCCGTCATTGTCAACGACATGAGCCAAGTGAACATCGATGCCAGTTTCATTCGTGACGGCGGCTGCAATCTTTCGCATACGACGGAGACGTTGGTCGAACTCAGCAATGGCTGCATATGCTGCACCCTGCGCGACGACCTCCTGGCGGAGGTGCGGCGACTGGCCGAAGAAGGGCGATACGACTATCTGTTGATCGAAGGGACCGGCATTGCGGAGCCACGCCCTATCGCAGCAACCTTTTCCTTCCGCGACGAGAATGGGGTTTCCCTTTCCGATTTCGCGAAACTTGACACGATGGTCACCGTCGTCGACGCCGCAAGCCTTCTTGGCGACTACAGTAGCGCCGATCTGCTTCGCGATCGTGGTCAGCAGCGTGACAGCCAGGACCGCCGGACGCTCATTGACCTCTTGGTCGACCAGATCGAATTTGCCGATGTTGTTGTGATCAACAAGTTTTCGGACTCGACCGAGGCGATCCGCGCGGAAGTCCGCAAGGTGGTTGCTGCCCTCAACCCGGATGCGCGCCAGGTGGAGACGGATTTCGGCAAGGTTCCTCTTGCAACTGTCCTAAACACCGGCCTCTTTGATGAAGCAAAAGCGGCCGCGCACCCATTGTGGCACAAGGAGCTGTCCAGCCCAGGCGCCCATGTTCCCGAAGCGGAGGAATACGGAGTCTCGAGCTTTGTCTATCGTACAAGGCGTCCCTTCAATCCCGTGCGGTTTCGAGAATTCCTGGACGCGCCCTGGCCAGGGGTAATCCGCGCCAAGGGCTATTTCTGGCTTGCCACGCGCCCGCGTCACGTGGCTCTAATGTCGGCCGCCGGGGTGCAAAGGCGCTGCGAACCTATGGGGCTTTGGTGGGCAGCCGTTCCCCGGCAAGATTGGCCAAGTCATCAGCAGTTTCGTCAGCATCTGCAGAGCCGATGGGACAGCGCTTGGGGCGACCGTAGGCAAGAGCTCGTGTTCATCGGTGTCGGCATGGACGAGACCGGCGTCCGAGCCGCGCTGGACGACTGCCTGGCGAGCGCGGATCCGCGGGACTGGCCCGCTCTCGAAGATCCCTTTCCGGCCTGGTAGCGTGCGGGCGACATTGTGTTCCTTCTGGCTCCAGTCGGAGAGGACCACTTTGCGATAACCAGCTGCCCTGTTCGGGCTCGCCTGCTCGGTACTGGCGCCTCATCCTCAAGCATTGCAGCTTTTCCGCACTCCGCTAAGGGCGGAGGCCACTCATCACAACGATGTAACGAAGGGCGCTGGCGCATACCAATGATTGCCTTCGTTTCATTCGCCAAAAAAGTGGCAGAATATGGCATTTGCGAAAACGCGGTGAGCGACGATGATGATCTTCAGGGTGCGCTTCAAGGATCACAAACAGTTAGGTGCTTTCGGAGAAGAGCGCGGCCACGATCCACGGCTTGCGCGTGACCAGCGCGATCCGTTTCCGGCGTCGGGGCACGCCCATACCGCATGACGGATTTTGAACCAGAAAACAGAGGAGACGATCATGAGCATTGAACTTTATGCAGACGGCATCGGCGAAATCACCGTTACCGGGACGATTGTCAGGATCGATCTGATGTCGCTGTCGGCCACTGAACGCGACGCGAGCAACAATCCCAAGCCGGTCTTTCGCCAGCGGATCATCATGCCGGTTGACGCCTTCGCCAATGCAGTGGACCTGATGCAAAAAGCCCTCGGCGGACTTGTCGAAGCCGGCGCTGTTCGCCGGATCGGAGGCGGTCCGTCAGTTTCGGTATCGGATGTCGCCCAACCGGCGCAGAAGCCTTTGAACACTTCCCCGAATTTCAGCTACTGCACACAATAATTCGCTAAGGCGGGCCGTGAGCATGCACACTAATCTTCACTGTCTCGCGCTCGTCGCCCGCCATCACGGGGTGGATCTCTCGCCTGAGCGTTTGCAGCATGACTATGCGGTAGGCGATCAGCCGGTTACCGTGCGACAGCTGCTACGCATAGCGAAGGACGCCGGCCTGCGCGCCAAACAGGCTCATCTCGCATGGCGATCACTATTTGAACTGGGCAATGCCTATCCGGTGCTGGCCGGGCTTGAGAACGGCAACTGGGTTGTAATTGCCGGCGCCGCTGCCGATGAGGAAGGGGAACGGATCCGTGTGCTCGACCCCCTGGCAGACCGTCTGGAATTCATGCTCCTGAATGAGGAGCAGTTCTCAAAATTATGGCACGGATCTCTCATCCTTCTGAAGCGCAATTTTCGGATGAGCGATGATGATCAGCCATTTGGTTTTCGCTGGTTTGTTCCGGAAGTCATCCGGCAACGCAGCTTCTTCCGCGACGTCGCGCTCGCCGCGTTTGTTCTCTACGGGCTCGGCCTCACAACGCCGATGTTCTTTCAGATCGTCATCGACAAGGTCCTTGTCCATCAGGGCTACGCGACGCTCATGGTTCTGACGGTCGGCATAGCCGTCGCGCTCGTCTTTGATGCCATCTTCAGTTTTCTGCGGCGCTATCTTCTTTTGTACGCGACAAACAGGATCGACATCAGAGTAGCGACGCGTACGTTCGGGCATCTCCTCAATTTGCCCATCGCACTTTTCGAGCAGGCGTCCGCCGGCGTCATCGTCAAGCACATGCAACAGACGGGTCGAATCCGCGAATTTTTGACGGGTCGACTGTTCCTGACGCTTCTTGACGGACTGTCGCTGCTGGTCTTCGTGCCAATCTTGCTGCTCTACAGTGTCAAGCTCACGCTTGTGGTTCTCGGCTTTGCCGTTCTTGTCGGGCTTGTCGTCATGATGCTTGTCGGACCTTTCCAGCGGCGGCTGCAGGCGCTCTATCTGGCCGAGGGGGACAGGCAGGCTCTGCTCGTCGAAACCGTTCACGGCATGCATACCGTCAAGTCCCTGGCTCTGGAGCCTCGTCAACGCAAGGTGTGGGATGACTGTTCCGCACAATCCATTTCTGTGCGTTTTCATGTCGAAAAGATCTCGACGATCGCACAGTCGATGACCGCGCTCTTGGAGAAGTTGATGAGCGTCGCAATTATTGGGCTTGGCGCGCTCGACGTGTTTAACGGCGCAATGACAGTTGGTGCGCTCGTGGCGTTCAACATGCTCGCCGGCAGGGTGTCCGGGCCGCTCGTCCAGATTGTCACAATGGTGCACGAATACCAGGAAGTCGCGCTTTCTGTTCGTATGCTTGGGGAGATCATGAATCAACGCGCCGAGCAGTTTGGTCGCGGTCGTGGCATCCGTCCGCCGCTCAAGGGGCACATTGAATTCGACCAGGTAACTTTCCGCTACGGGCCGGAGGGTCCGCCGGCGCTTGACGACGTCTCCTTCACCATTCCGGCCGGATCGGTCTTCGGCGTCGTCGGCAAGAGTGGTTCGGGCAAGACAACGATCACCAGGCTTATCCAGGGTCTTTACCAGAGCCAGCAGGGGCTTGTTCGAATGGATGGTTACGACAGTCGCGAGATCGATCTCGTTCACCTCAGGACGAGTATCGGTGTGGTGCTCCAGGACAACTTCTTGTTCCGTGGCACAGTGCGCGACAATATCGCTGCTGCGAAACCGGGTGCAAGTATCGAAGAGATTGTCGAGGTAGCACGCATCGCAGGTGCGGAAGAGTTCATCGCGCGCCTTCCGCGTGGCTTCGAGACAATGCTGGAGGAGAATGCGTCCAATCTTTCGGGTGGTCAAAAACAGCGTCTAGCGATCGCACGCGCGCTCATCACCGATCCTAAGCTGCTTATCCTCGACGAGGCGACCAGCGCGCTCGATCCCGACAGCGAAATGATCATACGGCAGAACCTCAGCCAGATCGCGGCGGGGCGTACGGTGATAATCGTTTCGCATCGCCTATCGACCCTTGTCGACTCCGACGCCATCCTCGTGGTCGAGCGTGGCAAGGTCGCCGATATCGGCCGTCACGACCAGCTTGTGTCGCGCTGCATGACGTATCGCCATCTATGGTCACAGCAGATGAGGCAAGTGGCATGAACACTGCCTCCCAGCAATCCAGTGCAAACGCGCCTGTCCCTGTAGCAAGACGCGGAAACGAACTGACGGCGCGCCCGCTTTTGCCCGTCATCGCGGAATTCCAGTCCGATGCCGTCGAGCTTGAAGAGCGCGCGCCGCCGCGAATAGCCCGCATGACGCTCTACTGCGTTACAGCTCTCCTTGGCGCCGCTATCTTCTGGGCTTCGGTCTCGTCGATCGACGAAGTGGTCATCGCCACCGGGAAGCTGATCACCACGCAGCCGACGATTATCGTTCAGCCTCTCGAAACGTCGATCATTCGCACGATCGATGTGACAGCCGGCGAGGTCGTACACGCCGGCCAGACGCTTGCAACGCTTGACGCGACATTCAGCCAGTCGGATGTCAATCAGCTGCGCGCGAAATTCGCCGCGCTCGATGCGCAGGTGAAGCGGATTGAAGCCGAACTTGCCGGAGCCGACTACTCGGCGATCGCCGGTAACTCCCCTGACGAAGTGTTGCAAGTGCAGCTCTTCGGGCAGCGGCACGCCTTTTACATGGCCCAGCTTCAGAATTTCCAGCAACAGATTGCAGGTCAGGCGGCAACGATTGCGGCCAGCAGGGATCAAGAGGCGATTTTGTCTAACCGTCGCGAAACTTTGTCGTTGGTCGAGAGCGCCCGCCAGCGACTCTACAATCGCCAAAGTGGCTCGATGATCATGTTGCTCGGGGCGCGCGATGCACGTCTCGATGTGGAAGCCAACTTGTCTGCAGTACGGGGGCGGGCGGACGAAGCGAAGCATGCCTATGCAAAACTGCAGGCCGATCGGCGGGCCTTCATCGAAGACTTCCGACGGGCGGCGATGGAACAACTGGTCGAGCTGCGCAGCCAGCGCGACACCGCCGGGGACGAGCTGAAGAAGATGGCACTTCGCCGCAACATGGTGGTGCTTACCGCCTCGGCCGATGCTGTCGTCCTCGATCTTGCCCAACGCTCGGTCGGTTCGGTTGTACGAGAGGCAGAGCCGATCGTAATGCTCGTTCCTCTAAACGTTCCATTGGAGGCCGAGGTCTCAGTCAATTCGCGTGATATCGGGCGCATCGAGGTCGGCAAGGAGACTCGGATCAAATTTGATGCCTACCCGTTCCAGAAATATGGCACCGCGTCGGGCACGGTCAGGACGGTCAGCCGCGACGCCTTCACCCCCACGCCGCAGGATGCCGCGGCAAGCCAGTCCAACTCTCCGTTCTTCAAAGCCCGCATTCTCCTCTCCGATATGCGCCTCGGCACAACAAACGATCCTGTCCGGTTGCTCCCCGGAATGGCCGTTTCCGCCGAAATCAAAGTCGGACGCCGAACGGTGATTTCGTACTTTCTCTATCCATTGCTGCGGGGGCTCGACAGCGCCATCCGTGAGCCGTGAGCCGCTGTTTGAGCGGTGTTCACGTTGTGTCTTGAATGGAGGCTGTGAACCGACGCTGAAGGTTGCGTGCCAAGACAATCGCCACCAACCATATGATTATGTTGATAACAATTTACCTCGGGCGATCACCGGCGCTGATCGCGACCCGCCTCTTTTCATATTGTCATGCAATGATCGGATTGGAGGGCGCGCGCTTGGGCGTGTGTTCGGCGGGAAGAATTTGCGAGGGAAAGCCTCGACGCAGCGTGGCAGATCGACGGCCCCCACGATGCCGACACGAGCACCGACGGTATCCACCGGCTCAGGCAGCATGGCCGAGGCGCTGACGCTTCGCGGCCATCCCGATGCGCCATCCTGGCCCGCAACCAATCGTCCCAATCTCGAAATACCGCAGGACCCGGCTATCGCGGGCGCGAAGACTTCATCTTCGTTGGCGATGGTAGCTCGTCGTTCGCAAAGCTCACCATAACCTGAAGGCCGCAGGTTCAAATCCTGCCCCGCAACCAAAGCAACCGTTCGCGAGGGGTGACATCTGCGGCCGGCTATTCATGGCGGATCCGTGACATCGTCTGAACCGCGGCATATCGCCTCCGGGCAGGCGGGTTTCTGGCCCGAAAGGTTGGCGTCGGGCACCTAGGGTTAAATCAAGGTAATGCTAATATACATCTCTGAATAAAGCGCCTGATGTGTTAGATTAATCCGCAGAAGAACGCGGTTTCGTGGAGGAGAGGCGCTCGGCGTTCAACTCGTCGTAGCAGCGTTCGCGGGGGTATCCCAGTAGCATTTTCTGCCATGCCGGGAACGGTGGGGTCCTCATCAGAAGGGCCTCTGGATAACGGCTTTAATCGGGAGGTGTACAATGTTTCGCAAATTGTTTCTCACCTTGGCGATTGCGACGTCCGCACTTGCGATCAATGGAACCGCTTGGGCTGACATCACCATCCTCGTGCCCTCCGGCAGCGAGGGCGACGGCCTGAGAGCCGCAGCCGCCGACTACGCCAAAATGAAGAGCACGAAGGTCGAAATCGTCCAGGCCCCTTACGCCAACGTTTTCGAGAAAGCAGCGAATGCCGGTCAGACAAAATCGGGCGCTTTCGATATCGTGCTGATGGACGATCCGTGGATCCCATTCTTTGCCGAAAATGGCCATCTCGAGGATCTTAGCGGCTACTTCGCCAAGCTTGGGGTTCCAGGTCCCGACAACGACTTCCTGGCAAAGTCGCTGGCGGTTTGCCGCAACCCGTACAATACGGGCCCGTTCGTCTGCATTCCCTATGTCGGCAATGCGCAAATGTTCTTTTATGACGGTGCAAAGTTCGCAGAAGCCGGAGTTTCCGGCGCGCCTAAGACGTGGGACGATGTCTACAAGGCAGCCAAGGCCATCACCGACGCCGGCGGAGGACGTTTCTACGGTTACGTATTCCGCGGCGGTCAAGGCAATAACGTGGTCGCCGATTTCATGCCGCTCCTGTGGTCGTATGGCGCCAACCTCTTCAATGCCGACCGCACCAAGGTGACCCTTGATACCAAGGAAGCCAAGGAGGCGATGACGATGTTCATGACGCTGAAGGGGATCTCGCCCAAGGGCGTCGAAAGCTTCGCACCCGAGGATGTCGGTCGCGCAATGACGTCGGGCGTCGCGGCCTCATCGATCAACTGGCCGAACTGGGTCGCCACCTTTGAGGACCCGAGCCAAAGCCAGGTGGTTGGCAAGATCTCCTACGCGCCGATGCCCGCGGGCACGCACGCCGGCTCATCGGAGATCGGTCACTGGACCATGGGCATAATGTCGGCTTCGAAGAACAAGCAGGAAGCCTTCGATTTCATGAACTGGGCGACCTCGCCGGAGCAGATCAAGATTTCCGCTACGCGCGGCAATCCACCGGTCCGCTTCTCGGTGTTTACGGATCCCGAACTGACGTCGCAACCGCAATTCCGGCATTACCCGACGCTGATGGAGGCGATCAACTTCTCGACGCCGCGGCCGCGCCATCCCAAGTGGCCTGAGATCGAGAACGCACTCGGCATCGAGCTCTCCAAAGCTGTTGCGGGCACGATCACCCCGGACGAGGCGCTGAAGAACGCGCAGGAATCGGTCTCGAAAATTACGAACATGTACTAGCGCGCATATGTCCGTGCGGACCGTCGGTTCCGATCCCGGGAATTATGCAGGAGGGGAGCAGCCTGAGGGTGGGCGGGGTTTGCGGACCCCGCCTGCAAAAAGACGGCAACTGCGCCGGGGAGGAGCTCATAGGAGGGGCTGATGGCGAGGTCCGAAAGCGGCACATTGGCCGCGCAGCTTCGACCGGGTGGTGGTGGTCTGGAGCAATGGGCAGAGCGTCACCTGCGCATCCTCTTGCTGGCGCCTGCACTGCTGCTCCTCGCCGGGCTGACGCTGTTTCCGACCGTCTACATGTTTACCGCGGCGGTACAAAGGGTCAGTCCTGACCCGAGTGTGCCTCGCGAGTTCGTCGGGCTCGGCAATTTCGTGCGGATGCTTAGCGATCCGGAACTTCACCTCGCCGTCAAGAACACGGTGGTGTTCACCAGCATCGCGGTAACGCTTGAATTTCTCCTCGGCCTCGGCCTTGCGCTGCTTTTCGACAAATACATTCGCCGGCTGAATTTCCTCAAGACGATCCTGTTGGTTCCGATGATGATTCCGCCGATCGCCGTGGCTCTGACGTGGAAGCTCATTTATCAGCCGCAATTCGGCGTCCTCAACGAGTTGATGTACCGCCTTGGATTGCCCGCCCAGGCATGGGCCGGCGATGTCAACCTCGCGATGGCAACGATCATCGCAGCAGATGTCTGGGAGTGGACGTCGTTTATTTTTCTGCTGATGCTGGCCGGGCTGGCAAGCCTGCCGACCGAACCCTACGAGGCAGCGCAGGTTGACGGCGCCTCGGCCTGGCGCCAGTTCTGGGACCTGACCATACCCTTTCTCAAGCCGGTGATCGCCATCGCCCTGCTGTTGCGGATCATGGATGCGCTCAGGCTGTTCGATCTGGTGTTCATTCTCACCGTGGGTGGCCCGGCGGGGGCAACCGAGACGCTCAGCCTCTATATCTTCAAGGTCGCGTTTACATTCGTCGACATTGGCTATGCCGCGGCGATCTCGCTGGTGGTGCTGTTCGTAACGGTCGGCTTCAGCACCTGGTTCATCAAGCGGTTGCGGCTGGTGGATTGAGGAGGGCACCGTATGGCAACCCGCGCACGGCATCGAATCGGTGAAGGGATGCTCCGGATGCTGGCCTATCTCGGAATGGCATTCGCGCTGTTCATCACCATCTTTCCCGTCTACTGGCTCGCCCAGAATTCATTCAAGCTCGACATCGACATCTTCGCTGTGCCGCCGGTGTGGTTCGACTTTCCGCCGACCTTCAAGCACTATGAAGCGGCTTTCATCGGACAGCCGTTCCTGATCTACGCCCTCAATAGTCTGATCATCGCCGTGGCGACGACAATCGTCTCTCTGGTGTTCGGCACCATGGCCGGCTACGCCCTTGCCCGTTTCGAATATCCGGGCCGATGGCGCTACCAGATCTCGTTCTGGATCCTGTCGACGCGAATGATGCCGCCGATCGTGACGATCATACCGCTGTTCATCTTCTTCAACTTCTTCAACTTGCTGAACACCAAACTCGCCGTCGTCGTCGCCTACACCGCTTTCAACCTGCCCTTCGTGACCTGGATGATGAAGAGCTACTTCCAGGATCTTCCGCCCGAACTCGAGGAGTCCGCGATGGTCGATGGTGACACGCGCTGGGGGGCCTTTCTCCGGATCGCCCTTCCGCTGGCACGGCCCGGCATCGCCGCAACGGCGATCTTCAGCCTCATTCTTTCCTGGAATGAATTCCTGCTGGCGCTGATCCTGACCCAGACGGAGCGGTCGATGACGCTGCCGGTTGGAATTTCCGGCCGGGTCACCCAGTACACCACTCATTGGGGTGAGATCAGCGCTGCGGGCTTCCTCGCCAGCGTTCCGATCATCGTCTTCGCGCTAATCGTCCAGAAGCACCTCGTCCGGGGATTGTCCCTGGGCGCCGTCAAAGGCTGAAACCTATGGCGTCTGTCACGTTCAAGAATGTGTACAAGAAGTTCGGCGAATTCCTCGCCGTGGCCAACTTCAACCTCGAAATCAAAGACAAGGAGTTTCTCGTTCTGCTCGGGCCCTCCGGCTGCGGCAAGACGACAACCATGCGCATGGTCGCGGGTCTCGAGGAAGCAACCTCCGGCGACATCTACATCGACTCGAACCGCATCAACGGTGTTCTGCCCAAGTATCGCGACGTCGCGATGGTCTTCCAGTCTTACGCCTTGTATCCGCATCTCACGGTCGAGGAGAACATCGGCTATCCGCTGAAAATCCGCAAAGTGCCGCTCGAGGAACGCAAGCGACGCATCGCCGAGGTCGCACGGCGGGTGGAACTTGACACGATGCTGTCGCGGCTGCCGAAGGAACTTTCCGGTGGCCAGCGCCAGCGGGTAGCGCTCGCCCGGGCGATCGTGCGCACCCCGCGGGTCTTTCTCATGGACGAGCCGCTCTCCAATCTCGACGCCAAGCTCCGCACCCAGATGCGCGCCGAACTGAAGCACCTTCAACACGAGCTGCAGGTCACGACCATCTACGTTACCCACGACCAGATAGAAGCGATGACGCTTGCCCACCGCGTGGCGGTGATGAACAAGGGCGTGATCGAGCAGCTTGGGACGCCACGGGAAATCTACAGCGATCCGCGCACGCTCTTCGTTGCCGGATTTATCGGCTCGCCGCCGATGAACCTTATTCCGGGAGACGTCAGTGACGGTTTGTTCGTCAGTGACGGCCTAAGGGTGGAGGGCATCGGTGGGGTGAACCTCTCCGGCGCTGTCCTCGGAGTCCGTCCGGAAGACGTCCATGTCGCCGAAGCCGGGGACCCCGACGTCAATCTGGTCGCGCCGATCTATTCGGTGGAACTTACCGGCGAGAGTACGCTTGTCAGCGTCCGGTTGGGTGGACGACTCATGACCTTGCGCGCGGACAAGCATTTCGCCGGTCAGATCGATCAAGAAATCGGTATCAGGGTTGTCACGGATCGGGTGTTTTTGTTCGATGGAGAGACGCAATCTCGCATTGATTTCTAGGGCGCTTGGTGCGGCGCTCGTCATCGCCTTCGCATCCCACGCGAGGGCGACCGATGTCGGCCCGATCGCCGGAAATCCGCTGATTGATATTCCTGCCGGGGCGTTCGTCTTCGGCCGCGATGACGGCCCCGAAAACGAACGCCCGTCCCGCGTGCTGGAAGGTCGGGAGTTCGCAATCAATCGGACCGAGATCACGAACCGGCAATACCAAAGTTTCGTCGACGCCACGGGGCACCGGTCGGGCTTCTACGCAACTCACCCGATCCTCGGATTGGACGACCGGCCGGTTGTCGGGGTGAGTTGGGCGGACGCCGATGCCTTTTGCCGCCACTATGGACTGGCTCTCCCCTCCGAGCAGCAATACGAGAGGGCGGCACGAGGGACGGAGGGCGAGCGGTATCCATGGGGCGAAGCTCCGCCGGACCCTACGCGGGCAAATTCCGGAACCGATGCCTGTTGTTCCGCCGATGCGCGCGACGGATATCCCATGACCGCGCCAGCTGACTCCTTCGCTGACGGCGCAAGTGCCGAGGGCGTCCTCAATCTTGTCGGCAATGTCTGGGAATGGACGGGCGACCTCTATGCCCCGTATGATGGTGGACCGCCGATAGGAAGCGTCGGGTCCTATCGTGTGCTTCGCGGAGGCTCGTGGAACAGCGATCCAAAGCACCTTACGACGACCTATCGCCTCGCCTATGATCCCGAATTCCGCTTCTCCGGTAATGGTGGTTTCCGATGCGTCCGTTCCGCACATTGATTATTGCCGCAGGTCTTCTGTTCCTGGCAGCCGGTGCCAGCGCTGAGCCGAAGGTTGCACCCGGCTATAAGCTCGAGACCTTCAACGTGCCGGGCGCGGCCTTCGCCGGCCTCTCTCGCGATGGCGGAGACTTGCTCGTCAGCGATCTCGCCAGCGGCCGGCTCTACAGCCGCGGCGGAGATGGCAAGCTTGTTCCCTTCGGGCCGATATTTCCGCATGGCCCGGACGTGATTGGCGACCCGACGGGTCCCTATCGAATCGTCCGCGCCGGCGATGCCTATGTCGTTGCCCAGGGATGGAAACCGGCCGATGCCGACGAGAGTCCGTTTGACCACGCTCTCGTTGCGGTCGACCTCGATGGTCAGGCCCGTGTCATCAATAGCGATTTCTGGAATCCCTTCGATTTGATCGTCTCGGACGGAACCTATTACGTGATCGACTCTGCGCGAAACAGTGTCGAACGCGTGGAGGCGGACGGTGGGAAAAGCACGCTCACGACATTCGGCCGCTTGGCACAGGCTGCCACGACACTCCGCAGCCTTTCGCCGACCGAGTTCGCCAAAGGCGACAGCTATGAGGTCGACGCGGTGCCGACTGGCATCGCCCTTCGCGATGGGCGCCTCTATGTTACGTTGTTCGGCGGCTTTCCCTTCCTTGCCGGTGCCGGCAAGGTCGTTTCCCTTCCCGCGGCCGGCAATGCGCCAAGGCCGCAGCTCGAGGTCGAAGGACTGAATGCGCCCGTGAGTGTCGCCTTCGACAGCGATGGGGAGATGCTTGTCCTCGAACATGGCACATACGACCAGAAAGAAGGTTTCGGGAAGGGTAGCGGGCGGTTGCTGAAGCTTGGCAAAACGACAGGCGACCGGAAGATCATTCTCGACGGCCTCACCCGGCCAGTGTCCGTTCTCGTCTGGGACGAGCGGCGGATCGTCGTTTCCGAGCTTGGCGGCAACCTCCATTTTCTGACCTACGAAGCTCAGCGCTGACCAGCGACCGGCGGTAAATTTGCCGGCGCGCTCTGCCGCACCCCTTGATCCAAGAACATTCGTTTGACACGCGAATAGTTTTCATTTCTACTTCAATCGGTTTCGAATTGCGCGCAGGCACAAGTCGAATCCGGCGCACGGGGAGGGGAAGAGTGGGCCAAGGACATCACGACCTATTCGTGATCGGGGGCGGGATCAACGGCTGCGGGATCGCGCGGGATGCGGCGGGGCGCGGCTATTCGGTGGCACTGGCGGAGATGGGCGATTTCGCCTCGGGGACGTCGTCGGGGGCGACCAAGCTGATCCATGGCGGGCTACGCTATCTCGAGCATTACGAGTTCCGGCTGGTGCGCGAATCGCTGATGGAGCGCGAGGTCTTGTGGGCGATGGCGCCGCACATCATCTGGCCGCTGCGCTTCGTGCTGCCCTACCAGACGGGCGGCATCCGGCCGGCCTGGCTGATCCGTCTCGGGCTGTTCCTCTACGACCATCTCGGCGGCCGCCGGCTGTTGCCGCCGACGGCGGTGCTTGACCTTCGCCGCGACCCGGCCGGCAAGCCGCTGAAACCGGTGTTTGCCAAGGCCTTCGAATATTCCGACGGCTGGGTCGACGATGCCCGGCTGGTGGTGCTGAACGCCCGCGATGCCGCCGACCGCGGGGCGCTGATCCTGCCGCGCACCAAGGTGGTGTCGGCCCGCCGCGAGAGCGGCCTGTGGGAGATCGACAGCGTGAACATGCTGACCGGCGAGAACAGCCGGCATCGGGCCCGCATGCTGGTCAACGCCGCCGGCCCCTGGGTCGATCAGCTGCTGCGCGCCGCTTTCGGCCAGAACGAGGCCCGGCATGTGCGCCTCGTGCAGGGCAGCCACATCGTCGTCCGGAAGAAGTTCGAGGGGCCGCGCGCCTATTTCTTCCAGAACCCCGACAACCGCATCATCTTCGCCATTCCCTACGAGGAGGATTTCACGCTGATCGGCACCACCGATCGCGACTATGGCGGCGATCCGCAGGCTGTCCGGATCTCCGAAGAGGAGACCGGCTACCTGTGTGCCGCCGCCAGCGAATATTTCAACGAACCGGTGAAGCCGGAAGATATCGTCTGGAGCTATTCGGCGGTGCGGCCGCTCTATGACGACGGCGCCTCGAAGGCGCAGGAGGCGACACGCGACTATGTGCTGAAGCTGGAGGGCGAGGCCGGTGCCGCACCGCTGCTCAACGTCTTCGGCGGCAAGCTGACCACCTACCGGCGGCTATCGGAACATGCGCTGGAAAAGATCGGCGCGGCGATTGGCGTCAAGGGTGCCCCGTGGACGGCCAACAGCCATCTGCCGGGCGGCGACTTTCCGGTGCAGGGTTACGAGGCGCAGGTCGCAACGCTCAAGGCGGCCTATCCGTTCCTGGCCGATCCGCATGCCCGCCGGCTGACGCGCCGCTACGGCACCCGCGCCAGCGTGCTGCTCGGGCAGGCGCGATCGCTCGCCGAGCTCGGCCGCTGCTTCGGCTCCGATCTCTACGAGGCCGAGGTCGGCTATCTCGTCAAGCACGAATGGGCCATCACCGCCGAAGACGTCCTGTGGCGACGCTCCAAGAAAGGGCTATATCTGTCAAAGGATGAGGTGAAAAATTTGGAGGAGTACATGGCCGCGATCCCTGCCCAACTGGCAGGGTGAACAAGCGGCATGTCGTCCCCGTTGTGAGGAGGCACGGGAACGGAATGCTTGAACTGCGCAATACCACCAAGACGGTGGGGGGTGAATACCATATCTACCCGACCGATCTGACACTTGAACGC
>NZ_JBNDHT010000157.1:0-14746 GCF_056755115.1 Rhizobium sp. SVR5-2C
TGTCTGAGCTGCGATAGATACAACGACGCCTTTCCTCGTATTTCCCGTAGGCTTGCCGTGGGGTGTAGGACTGTCAAGGCAGTCCGGTGATGTTGGAGCTTAGCGCAGCAAACTCGACCGTCAGCTGGCGGCAGTCAACTCCCCGCCAATCCTGATCCGGCCGCGGGACTCGCGGCATTCTATTTGAGAAGTGCGATTTGGGCTCTGTCCGGTACCGTACGCTCTCATACCTTCATGTATTATTTTATTTCTTTCTAAATTAGTCTTTAGTAGGGTCTCGCCATCAACGTGAGGAGGAGTAGCATATGCAGCGAGTTGAGCCGAACAACGCGAGCACTGGAGCCACGAGCGTTTTGTGCGTGGAGGAATTCGCCAAGCGGCAAGGTATCTGCGAAACGGAAGAGGCTCGCCTGCTCAAGCTGTTCGGTCCATTTGCAACGGCCTGCGAGCTGCTGCACAACGTGAAGCGGGAGCCAAGGTGGCGTTGATGTGAACGGGAGCCGTCATGGGAGTTCCGGGCTCGCATGCCCGCAGTTCAACAGCTACCCAAAAGCAAAGGCCGCCGGAAACGGCGGCCTTTGCTTTTAGCGTCTATAAATCGTCCGGCACGAAGCCATGCCGGATGCCCAGACCCCTGCACGTAATTAGGATACGTCTCCATTCACGTCTTTCTATAAGGAGGCTGTCGACATTGCGGATATGCTTAGAATGCGCCACACGGTCGCGGTCAATGAGCTGCAATGCGGTCGCGCATGCCTGCCAAGACCGTGTCGAAGACGAAAGAGATTGATTTCGCGCCAGATGCAGAAAGATGATCGCCATCCTTGTACCGGACGATACCACCGGCTGTCGCATTGCATGAATGGTCGTCACAAAGAGATGGCAAAGGATCTATGACGTTGACGTCCAATTCTTTGGCAACCTCATCAAGTAGGCGCCGCGCTACAGCCTGTCGCCCATCAACGGACCCCCGAGGTATCTCCAGCTGCGGGGTTTTTCCGAGCATGGAAAGACGCGCAAGGTGTTCCGGCGCCGCATATCCCATCTCTGGCACATCCATGATTAGCGACACCTCAGCGCCAATTGCTTGCAGTTCCCTGATGCGATCGAGCAGGCGCGCCTTTACTGGCTCGGCAGACTCGTTGGAGGCTGAAGTCGCTGGCAGCCCAGATTGGACACCCTGGTTCGGCAAATCCGACTTGGGAAGGTACTTTCTCCAATAAGCGGCCAGTAAAACGTGACCTATCCCGCTTTCCTGTACAAACGCCTGCACAGCTTTGTTAAACCCGTCACAGCGGCCGACCCTATCGGGTCTTATGAGGCCGCCTGAAGCGAAGGGCGGGCATCCGGCGCTTCCCACAAAGACGCCACTGATACCTGCTCTGCTAGCTGCGACGTCCAATCCGGGGGCGATCGCCGCAGCATGGGAGTCTCCCCAAAGGATGAATTCTGGACGAGCTGTCGGTGCTCCCATTCTGCAAATTTTTCCACTTCGCACATCCGCCGTCAGAAGTCCTCGCCCATCGGGATCGGCGAAACAGCCGGGCTCGAGAAACCGGCTGCCGTCGTGCTTGGCTGCGTACAGCCGCGAGGCTTCTCCCTTTAGACGCTGAGGAAGGCCGTCTTTGCTGATGATGAAAGCGTTGACTGAAACAAAAAATGCCACAACGGCCGTCAGAATGACAAAAGCATATTTGGGCTTCTTGACCGCAAGCGAACCAAATCTGAACGGCAGCTCTACGAAACGCCAAGACACTAAGCCGAACAGGAGCGAAAGGACGATGACCAGTCCGACGGCCGTTCCCGTGGATGCCGGTTCGTAGAAGTACGGAAGGAAGATGATAATTGGCCAATGCCAAAGATAAATGGAATAGGATATCCCGCCGATGAACGCCATCGGCGCGTTGCCAAGCAATGCTTTTGCCATCTTCGATTGATGACCGAAAGCGACGATCGCCGCCGCCGACAGGCAAGGAACCAGGGCGGTGAGCCCGGGAAAGGCCGTCGTTTCAGAGTAGACCACCGCGGAGAAAAGCAGGCCAGCAATGCCAAGACATGGCATCACCTCAGCGGCAGCGGGGTTCAGGGCGGGCTTGTATACCGCGATCAATGAGCCGAGGATCAACTCCCAAAAACGGAATGGCAAAAGGTAGAATGCTTTTGTCTGATCGACCTGAACCTCCAGTTGGCTCCAGACGAGAGACGCTGTCAGAGCAAGGACCAAGGCCGGAAGTATCAAGCCTTTCCTGATCCGAAAAAGAAGCGTCAGCCCGAGGGGCAAGATGAGGTAGAATTGCTCCTCTACAGAGAGCGACCAGGTGTGTAAGAGAGGCTTTGTCTTCGCTGCCAAGTCGAAATAGCCACTCTCTCGTTCGAACTGGATATTGGAATAGAAGAGCGCCGTCGCCCGTGCGCTACGCGCATAGTAAGTCAGTTCCTCTGGCATGAAGAGCCAGAACGCCAGCGCGGAGATTACCGCCACCATGACGAACAGAGCAGGCAAAATTCGCCTCATCCGCCGGACATAGAAGTCGACGATCGAAAAGGTCCCCTGCGAGAGGTCCCGCAGGATCATGGTTGCCATGAAATAGCCTGACAAGACAAAAAACGCGTCGACGCCAACGTAGCCGCCCGCAAATCCACCCACACCAGCGTGGTACAGAACAACGGCCATAACGCTGATTGCGCGCAGGCCATCTAGCTCCGGCCTGTAGGAAACACCTGTGAACATTGGAGACCAATCTCGCTTGGACCTATGGCAGATGTTTGATAAGACTGGCTCGTCAAAGGACAACGCACGCGGACCACCCGAAAGCCACTCCTACGGGTCACGGGTTGATAAGACACCCCCAGGGCAGAATGATGGTGTGATGGGCGGACCGCCAGCCATGACTGTAACCGGCAGGCCATGGCCATGGTGGATTTTACGAATGGTGCAGCCAGGCGTTTACCACCAACAAAACGACCACTCGCCAAGCTGTTGGTTTATTGGTGAGAGCGATGGGATTCGAACCCATGACCTACTGATTAAAAGTCAGGCTTGTTGGGTTTTACCAGATTTCACCGTGTTTCATATCCCATTGTTTTTCACCGCTTTTACCCTTATATGCAAGATGTAGATGCCATGATGTTTCACCGTGTTTCCATGATCGGTGGCGACTCGGTGGCGACTCCGTGGTAACTGGAAGTGGGGATAACTTGCCAACAATCAAGATCAGCCGGAAAACTCTCGCAGACATTCTCCCAAGCGACAAACCGACCATCTACTATGACGCCACGCTAAAGGGCTTCGGCCTAAAGGTCATGCCGACAGGGGCAAAGTCATGGATCATTGAATACCGGCCAGGTGCTGGCGGGCGCGGGGTATCTAAGAAGCGCATCAAGATTGGCACGCTGGCGACACACTCGCCTGAGGCTGCCCGCGAAGAGGCGTCACGCACCCTCGCCCGCGTCACACTCGGTTCCGATCCCGCGGCATCGAGGTCCGACGAACGCAAGAGTCAGACTGTTGCGGAAGTCTCAGATACATGGCTCGCAGAACATGTCCTGATAAAGCGCAAGCCAAAAACCTATGACGAGTATAAGTCGGTAGTCGAGCGCTACATCAAGCCAGTGCTCGGTTCCATGAAATTTGGGCTTGTCGCCCCATCGGATGTCAGCCGAATGCAGGCACACATCATTCGCGGCAAGGCCAAGAAGGGCAATGGTGGGCGCACAATGGCCAATCGTGCCCTCGCTACACTTTCCGCGATCTATGGGTGGGCACAAGACCAGGAACTCGTGGCTGACAGCTTCAACCCGGTCAAACGAATAGAACGCTTCAAGGAAAATCAAATTGAGCGGTTTCTCACCTCAGAAGAGATCGGCGCCCTCGCCGCGGCTCTCGCGGAAGCCGAAACGATCGGCCTTCCCTACGAGATCGACGAAACGAAGTCGAAGGCCAAACATGCCGCCAAGGTGAAGAACCGCCGCACCCTCTACGGGGAGCACGCAATAGCGGCTATCAGGCTCTATCTGTTCACGGGCTGCCGTCGAAGCGAGATCCTCAAACTTATGTGGTCGGACGTCGACTTAGAGCGCGGCATCCTGTTTCTTCCGGACTCAAAAACAGGCAAAAAACCCGTGATCCTTTCACCCCAGTCTCAAGCTATCCTCGCCAATCTCCCACGCATCGGGAAGTACGTTATCGCTGGCGCTGAAGCCGGCACGAAAGACGAAGCGCCGCGGTCTGATCTTGATCGCCCCTGGAAAGCCGTCACGCGTCGCGCGGGGCTTAGCAACCTCCGCCTCCATGACCTGCGGCACACTTACGCAAGTATCGGTGCGGGCGGTGGTCAGGGCTTGCCGATCATTGGCAAGCTGCTGGGACACAAGAATATGGCCACGACTCAACGATACGCTCACTTGGATACAGATCCCATGCGGCGCGTCGCTGACTTCATTGGCGATCATATTGACCGGGCGATAGGAGGCGGGAATGGCGAAGCTGCCTGAAGGGTTCAGTCTGCAGGCTCTACCGGTTGAATCAGCGCTTGCCGAAGGTCGGACCGAGGATGCAAAAACTGCCATCATCGAAATCCTGCTGACAGGCAAGGCTGACAAGGTTGTTCAGCGTCTTGCCGCTGAGATGATCCGGCCGCCCAAGCGGAAGCGGGGTCGAAAACCGGCGCTGACTCGGCATTGGCTCGAAATCGGCGAGCAGTTTCATTGGATGAGAGACGCCGGTGTGAAGTACGAGGATGCACTTGTGCGGTTATCCAGCAAATTTGGCTATTCGGAAACGCATGTTCGAAAAGCCATCGCCGAATTTGATGAAGCTCGGGCTGATGCAGCGGAATAGCTCGGCACAAACGAAAATATCCGCCGGGGTCTAGAGAGCGACGGGCGTCAAGAAAGAGCAGAACACCTTGATCAAAAAGTAACCTTCTAGTTGCAAGCTCCATCGCAACTGATGGAGGAACACGTGCCGAAAGCGACCGCCCTGACGGCTGAGGAAAAGAGCATCATTAAGGCGCTTCTTATGAAAGGATGGAGAAATCAAGACATCCACGCCTTGGTCAATTATGAGCGTGGGGCAACGATCAACTTTGGAAGAATATCGGGCGTTAAGCAAGCGCACATACTCCCTGCCTCTGACGAAATGATCGCGTCGTACCAGCGACGAAAACGGAGCTTCGATCCGGTAACAGGCTTGAACCCTTACTATCACGAGCGATTGGTGCGAGCTCGCGAGGCCATGATCTTGGCCGTTACGCTTTTCAATAACGGCGCTTACCGGTTCAAAACAGAAGTGTTTGCAGTTCTGGGAAATATCGCCTGGACTTACCTCATGCACGACTACTACGAGAGATTGAAAGGGATTTCGATTGTAGGTCCTGATGGCACGACGTTCGCGTTGAGCTACATGTTGTCCCGCAAAGACTGTCCGCTCAGCAAAGGTGTAAAGCAAAATCTCGAAGCATTAAAACTCATCCGGGATGAAGTCGAACATAAACTATTCGGCCGCAGTGACGGTACCTGGCTGACGCTCTTTCAAGCGTGCTGCCTTAACTTCGATAAAGCGCTCGTTGATTTTCACGGCGACCGAGTGAGCTTGCGGCACAACCTCTCCATCGCCCTTCAGTTTGGGAAAATGGCCATTGAACAGGTGGCCCAGCTTCATCAATACGATGTACCTGAGAACATCAAGGCCCTCGATGCTGCTCTTTCCGCTGGAAAAACAGACGACGAGCTGAACGACATCGAGTATCAGTTTAAAGTCGTTTACACCTTCGATAGCGCTTCAAAGGGGCAGGCACACATCCACTTTGTGCACCCGGAATCTGAAGAGGGGAAGACGATCCACAACGTTCTTCAGAAGTTCAAAATTGCTGATGAGTTGTACCCGTTCAAACCTGGAGACGTTGTTATCGCCGTGAAGAAGGCGGGCAAGGTCTTCACTATGTCTGATCACACCAGGGCTTGGCAAAAGCACAAAGTTCGTCCGGTGAACAATGCAACGAATAAAGACAAAACCGACCGTGGATATTGCATTTATCATCAAACGCATAAGGACTACACGTATAACCAGAAGTGGCTGGATAAGATGATCGCCGAGGCGAAGACACCCCCGCCAAAGATGGCCCATCCCCTAGCGGCCCTACCCGCTGCAGAGAAGGACGTCTAGGCTGCTTCTGCTTGAAAGTGAGACCAACCGGAAGGCGCGCGGCGAGTGCGGGTGCCGGTGGTGATCGCGCCTTCCTATGGTATAAAAAATGGCCCGCCACTGGATGCGGATCACGGCGGCGGGCCGGCGCGAAGGTCGCGCCTAGAAACTCAGGCTGCCATGAGGTCGAGGGCAGCGGCTCGATGGTTTGGAGTTAGGGGCGCCAGATACTCGCCTCTGACAATTCGATGCGGCCGCTCGGCGCAATCGATAGAGATGTCGTAAAGCTCGCGCCCCGCGGCGGTAAAATGGCGATTGATGATGACGGCGGAATGGCCGTAGAAATCGACCGTTTGGCCGCTCGCGAATTGGAAGCTTTGTCTGCCTATCAAGCTTCTCGGCAGTTGAATTCTCGGAATTGCGTTCATCTCTGCTGGCATCTTCAGTCTCCTCGTTGACTTGTTACCCTGTAATAGGTATGTGATACAGGGTGCCAAATCCAAAGTCAACACCTCGTACTAACTATTTGTCACAGGGTACCAACTATGGATTACGCACAACTGAGGATGGCCCGCGCCGCACTGAAAATAGGCGTTCGTGAGCTCGCCACGATGGCGGGAGTGACGACCGCAACCATCACTCGCTTTGAAAACGAACGTGGCGGACTGAATCAGGTCACTCGCGCTAAGCTCAAGTCTGCCCTCGAATCAGCCGGCATCATCTTCATCGACCAGAACGGCCAAGGTCCTGGGGTTCGGCTCCGCGATCGGCAGGATTGACCGCTAGCGTTGGTGATTGAAATGGAGCAGCCGCGTATTGCGGATTTTTCTGTTGTAAATCGCATTCTCAAGACGCTCTGTCGCGAGAATGGAGTCGAGCGAGATCGAAGAGCCGTTGTGCAGATCGCCACGCTCTTGCTGGGTCTCTGGAAGGAAGGGGTGCACGAAGAAGAGCAGCTTGAAAGTCGTGCGCGGGAAATATGGACAGAGGCTATTGCGGGCGAACCGAGGGCGATTGATTCTTGATCGCCCCAAATCCCTAATCAGTCTCCTCGCTCCAGCCGAAAAGGACAACCTCGATGAACGAATCCACCTTCCAGCCCGCTGTGAACTTTTCTCCGGAAGAACTTGAGCAACATCGCCTACATCAACTTGCTGAAGCCGCCGACGATCGCGAGCTAACGATCGATGAACTCAGGGACCGCTTCGCGCCAGGTTCCTTTGGGTGCCATGAGGCGCTTCAAATGGCGGCGGTGTTCTTAGATTCAGTCGATCGACACCTGTGTGCCCATCCTGCCGTACTGGCGCATGCTGACTGGTATCGGCTGGCCGCTGATGCGCAAACCGCGCTTTATAACCTGTATCAGGCGATTGGTGATGTGCATCTGACGCCGGTTAATACGGAAAGTCCGGTGGATCCTGAACCGACAACAAACTCTTGACCGCGCCATTTTGCGACAATAGCTTCTAACCGCGGCCCACCAATCCGCGACGGCTTTCCTGCCCGCTACCACCGAAGAGGACTTGAACCGCTCCCGGCATTCGTGCCGGCGGCAATATCTTCAACGTCGCGGTGGGCAATGTCAAAATTCGATCCCCAATCAGCCGCCCTAGCCTACGCTCGCAACGCCCAGTCCCTCGATCCCGAAACCGGCTGGCGCCGCGAGGACGTGCAAACAGCCTTCATGGCGGGAATGGACGCTTGCGCGCGGCGAAAGTCCAAAAAGACCGATGGTGCAATTGACATTCTGATTTCGATAAATGCCGCAGCAAAGATGACATCGATGTCGCGCACGATGATCAACAAGTACCGCGAGAGCGGACGGTTTCCTCAGCATGTCGAGATCGGCAATGGACGAGTGGCCTTTGTGAAGGCTGAAGTTACCGATTGGATCGAAGCGAAGATTGCTGCACGGCGGGTTGCTGCGAAATGAGGGCTTCAATCACCCCTCGCCTCGTGGGTCGCAAGGAAGCCGCCGCTTACTGCGGCATCGGCGAATCCACGTTCAGCATGTGGGTCGCACAGGGCAAGATGCCGCCTGCCCTTCCGGGCACGCGCAAGTGGGACCGGCATGCGATTGATATCCACATTAACTTGATGGGAGGCCTTGCCGTGGCAGCAGCAACGCCCGCCATTTCTCCGGAACCAGAACGAACATTGAGCAACTACGAAGAATGGAAGCTCAAGAAGGAAAAACGGCGCGAGAAATATCGGCCGCAAATGGGCCTCGATCAAAAATTGACGCGCATCATCGTCTATATGCATGAGCACCCAGAGTGCGATACCTGTGATGACATTCCCTGGGCTGGTCCGACATTTATGGAATTTCTACGTAAGAAAGGCGCAGTGCGATCGGCCGGCAAAGATGCACGGGGCAAGGATCGGTGGGTGCTTACGGAAGAGGGAAAGGCAGAGGTCAAGCGGATTGAAAAATGGTGGAGATTGGCCCCATGAGCCTTACTTGACGCTTCGCCAACATGAGCTAAACTCAACCCATCGTGTTTCTTGCGGCTGACCACGGATGTACTGGCAGTTGTCTCTGAGACGGATTGAGGAGGGTCGGCACCGAGAGAGGTGCCGGCCTTTTTTCATTGCTTTATTTTTGCCGGGATAACCAGCACACCCATCTTCCAAGGCGCACGCAGTAGGTGCAGAATCTCTTTGTAATGAGGTACTTTGTGATGGCAATAAGTGGTTTTTACGCAGGATATTTCTCAGGCAGCGCCGGCAACGGCATCGCCATGTTCGTTATTACCGAGCAAGAGATTACGGGCGCCGATATGGCGGGCGTGACATTTGATGGAGACCTGAAACATGAGGGGACCCGAATTCGGGGCGAGGTTTTGGTCAAGGTGCCACCCGGCGTTACGATTGTTCAAGGCTACACAGCCCCTCCGCAAGGATTTCACTACTCCGTCGCAGTCGATTTTCCCGATAATTTCGAAACCGAGCCATACATGTCGCTGAAAACACCGATGGGCGAGGTAAACGTACGCTTAGTGAAGGTTCGTGAACTGAGATGAGCGATCCCAATTTTTGGCTTTTCAAGCAAAAGACTGGATTAACATTCTAATTCTAGTAGTGACGGGCATCGCGGTATATGTAGGACCTATCCGCGCGGTCAAAGTTGCACGGAACGAAGAGGAGCGAGTTCAGAAGACGAGACAAAAGGCAGACATTTTTGCGGCCTTGATGAAGACGCGGCGCTTTCAGCTTGATCCTGAACACGTCTCATCCCTCAACCTCATCCAAGTGTATTTTAGCGATGAAGACGCGGTATTGGCTGCGTACAAGGCTTACATTCGCTTGCTGTCACGGCGCGTTATCCCTGGTGTCGCGGATGAGTCCCTCTGGAAAGAGCGTGACGACGCCTTTATCGAACTCGTATACGCAATAGCCAAGGCGCTTGGCAGCTCCCAGGACAAGAAGGAGATCGAGAGCTTAGCATATTCTCCCGAGGGTTGGGCGAATGACGCCGCCACCTCACGAAAGCTGCAATCGCTGCTCATCGAGGTATTTGAGGGGAAACGGGCAGTTCCAATCTCGCCGTTCGCGAATTCGCAGGCCTTCGATCCCTTCCCGCCTCGTCCAACAGCCGTTCCAAACGGCGCAGACCAGCCGAGCGGCATATAAGGTCATTGACTTCTACATCGGCTCATAAACCGCCGCCTGATCCTGCTCCTCGCGCAGCCCCTTATATGAGGCGTGCCGCAGCATCCCGTCATGCGTCCAGGCGCGATTCGGCCGCCGTCTAAAAGGACGGAAAAGCCCCGCAGAGCGACTGCGGGGGTTCTCCTTGACGGTCTGCTAGATGTTATTGGCAGTTGCCAGCGGCATCCGCGGCTACTCCAGGGGCGGTCTTCGTCGCATTGTTGGTTGCTGTTTTGCCCTGAACGCAGTCCGAAGAGTCTTTCTTCCCGGTGGAGTCCTTTTCAGTGTTGGATGTGCTGGTAGCTGAGTTGTTCGCGCCTGAAGCGCCCGAACCGCCGGTGGCGTCGGAACCGCTCGTGGTACCAGAATCACCAGTGCTACCGGAACCGCCCGTCCCGCCCGAGCCGCCGCTGGCCTGAGCCATGGCCGACGTTGCAAGACCGATTGTAAGTGCCGAGACCGTGATGAGTTTCAAAAGCATTGGGTAATCCTTCCATTTAGCTTTTGGTTAGATCCACCCAACTACGTTGCTCTTTCATTGTTCCAGACTGGTATCGGAGATGTGGTCGATGTATGCAGCGTTAAGCTGCGCAGCTATGTCCTCGGCCTCGGTACGGGACAAACCGGTGAGTTTGTGTTCGGATGCCTCTATAGGTAGGTCCGTTTCCTTGTCGAGAACTGACCAGGAGAGATCTGCCTGCTGCACGGCAATAGCCTTCGGTCCTTCTGTCAAACTGCCGCCGACCATGGGAACCTCCCCTCGCCGAACTTCGGCGCGAAGAACCTGTTCCTCACAATTCCTCACTCATCTCATAAACCGCCGCCTCGTCCTGCTCCTCTCGCAGCCCCTTGTAGGACGCGTGGCGAAGCATTCCCTCATGCGTCCAGCTGCGATACTCGATCTCGGCAATGAGGATCGGCTTCACGAAGATTGCGTTCTTCCTGCCGGTGTCGATGGCCGGCTTGCTGGTAATGATCTTGTCCATCTGCTCCCGAAGAGCAGTTGCCGTCCGTTCATTGAAGCCGGTCCCTACCCCACCGACATAGACGAGCTGCTTTCCCTTTCTTGCCGCCAGCAGCAGGCGCCCGATACCCCCGAAGGCCACCGACGAGCGCTCATAGCCGATGATGACGAAGCTGTCGCTCCGGATGCACTTCACCTTGACCCAATCACCCAGCCGGCCGGAGTGATAAGTGCTGTGCCGGTTCTTGGCAATGATGCCTTCAAGGCCGAGCTCGGCAACCGCGGCAAGCAAGTCGTCGCCATCCGCTTCGATCTCTTGTGAGAGCCGGATGAAATCCTCACCGCTGGCAGGAACCAAACCCTCAAGTAGATGCCGCCGCGCCATGAGGTCCATGCCGGTCAGATCGTGGCCGTCAAAGTACAGCAGATCAAAGGCCATGAGCATCGCTTCATGCGAGGTTCGCTTGCCTCCTCGGCCACCGAGTGAATTCTGCAGCATCCCGAAGTTTGGACGGCCCTCGTCATCCAAGACGATCGCCTCGCCATCAAGGATTGCCGTCGCCACGCCGAGCCGCTTTGCCGCCTCCTCGATCTCGGGGAAGCGGCGTGTCCAGTCATGCCCGCCTCGCGTAAGGATGCGAACGCGCTGGGGATCGATGTGCACGGCCAGGCGGTAGCCGTCCCATTTGATTTCATAGACCCAATCCGGTCCCTTCGGCACCTTTGGCTTCAGCAGCGCAAGGCATGGCTCGATGCGCTCCGGCATCGGATCAAGGGGAAGGTTCGGCTGTGTCGGATCGCGGCGCTTGCGCGGCCGGGATCGAACCGGGGCGTCGGCGTCGCTGAGGAGAGGCTTGGATTTCGGTGACTTGTCCATACGGCAGTTTATCAGGAATTCCTTGCCAAACATTAGGAATCAGACATCATCGATATGAGCGACATCGCGAAGCCGTTCGTTACGGACGACGACCCCGACAGGCATATCCGCTGCCAGGATGCCCTGCAGTTCGCAGTCCGCGATTTGATCTCCGCTGCAGTTGCCGCAGGCTGGCACGAGCGTGAGGCAATCGCGGCAATAGGAGAACTGGCGGACAATTACATGCTGGCGCTTGCCGCCAACGACGAGACTGGCGTCCTTATCGAGCTGCTCAAGAAGATGTCTTGACTCTCTTCCTGATGAGAACATAATAAGAACATACGGCGCCGCGGCCCGATAGCTAAACAGTTTTGGGAATGGAGGACGGTTATGCCCCGGCAGCCGAATGAAGAAGAATTGGCGCAAGGCACCTATTGGACCCCGCCTTACGAAGTCACCGTCACCGACGCGCACCCCCGGCTGCTTGCTGCACTGAAGGCCGGCGCGGCTATCGAGCAGGTGCACCTCTTCGTAGCCGGCGCCTATGATATGGGATCCGGGGCGCCCATGGGTCAGTTGGAGGTTGCCATTGATTGCAATCGCGGGCTGGCTTGTGGCGCCTTCAGATCGATCATCAACGGAGACGACATCTCGGGTAAACCTGCGTGGTTTGCTTGTGCCAACGATCCCGACACCGCGATCCAATTGGTCCTGGATACTGCCAGGGCTGAAGGGCTCGTTCTCTGATGCAGCCAGCCACCAAAGAAGACATTGACTACGAGGTCGAAGCTGCCCTCGCCTTTCACGACGATGACGCCAAGGCAACGATAGCAACGCTGTTGGCCGACATCCGTCATCTGAGGCTTCAACTCGCCTTGACGGAAAGCGCGATCAGCCGCGGTATGGTTCGGGGCTGGTCGCCGAAGTATGATCGTTAAACGCTGTCCTCATTGCGGAACATCGAATGGGCATGTTTAGTTACGCTCTCGAAATCAGGGGGAGCGAGCTCAAAATGTGCGGACGCATATTCATCAAGACCAATCTCGAAAGCATGATGGATGCCTTTGCGTTTGCTGATCGCAAGGGTGCGTTAAGCCTCTCAAACCAGTTGCCTCGCTATAATGGCGCCCCTTCCCTGGATTATCCGATCATCATCAAAGACCTGGTGCGCGAGCCGGTGACCATGGGCACCATCTTTGTCAGCGCCCGATGGGGATTGATGCCGGGCTGGATGAAGCCAGGCGGAAGGCCGCCACCAATCAACGCGCGCTGTGAAGGCATTGCCACCAACGGCATGTTCAAGTCCGCCTATCGCTCGCGGCGCTGCCTGGTACCGATCGACGGCTTCTTCGAATGGAAAGACATCTTCGGCACCGGCAAGAACAAGCAGCCTTATGCCGTTGCCATGAAGTCGGGAAAGCCCTTTGCGCTTGCCGGCGTCTGGGAGACTTTCCGAGATCAGGCGGGCATTGAAATTCGCACGTTCGCCATCATCACCTGCTCGGCGAACGATATGATGGCCGCGATCCACGACCGCATGCCAGTCATTTTGCATCACGAAGACTATGACCGCTGGCTCTCTCCAGAGCCGGATCCCAACGACCTGATGAAGCCGTTCCCGTCCGAACTGATGACGATGTGGCCGATCGACAGGAAGGTCGGATCGCCGAAGAACGACAGACCCTATATCATCGAAGAGATCGATCCCGATCCCGAACCGACACTGATCTGAACCGCGGGGTAGGTGAACGGTGCGACTAGACCCAGGCGGCCTTCCATGTTTGATATTGCCATTCACTAGGGAGGCGAAGCGTGAAGCAGAATAGGTTTTCCACCATGCAGGAAGCCGATGGCAGCTGGACCATCATCGATCGTCGCACGGGAGAGCCGGCCGAAAAGTCAGGCTTGATCCTGTCGCATCTAAGACCGAACGCCGTTCTCGGGATGGTGCAGATCCTCGAAATGATCGAAGACGCGCCGAAGAAGCTTCATTGAGCTTCACATGATAACGGGGTTACTCGTCTGCGCCTCGTTAACGGCGGTCGACGGCGACACGGTCAAGTGCCTGCCGAGCGGTCAAAATATGCGGCTGCTGGGGGAAGGTGTTCCGTTCGTCTCGGGTATTGATACGCCGGAGATCGGATCGCACGCGAAGTGCATCAAGGAACGGAAGCTGGCGTTGATCGCCAAGGGAAGGCTGAAAGAGCTTTTGGCTGAAAAGGGATTGCGGATCGAATGGAGCGGCGCGATCGACAAAACGCCGTCACATCGACCGCTCGTGAATATCTATCGGACGAACGGCCAGGAGATCGGCCAGACGCTGTTGCGGGAAGGCTTCGCTCGAGAGTGGCGGCCAGGAAAGCGAAATGACTGGTGCAGCGAATGAGACCGGAAGATCACGGAGAGCCTAGCAGGCCTGACTGGTGGATATGGCCGGTGATGGCGCTCGCTATGCTCGGAGCGATTGCCGGCGTCATCGGCAGTTTGGCGGCGGTGCTGGACGCCCTCCGCTGATGGCTAAGGGCACGCCAGCGACAGGAACAATGCGAAGCCTTAATTGTTCTCTGATCGCATAACAGAGACTGTCCGTCGATGGCGAGGTACTATTTTCATATTCGTAACGGGGATCAATTGGTCGAAGACGACGAAGGTATCGACTTGCCGACCGTTTCGGCCGTTCAGGAAGAGGCCCGCAACGCGGCCCGCGAGATGATTGCGGATTTGGTAATGGGCGGTGAGCAGATGGCGGCACAGCGCTTCGAAATCGTCGATGAAAGCGGCGATATCGTCGCGGTTCTTCCGTTCGGGTTCATGGTCTTGGATTGACTTCAGCAGATCGATTGCGACGAGAAACCAGCCAGGGTGGCAGAACATTCGATCGAGCTAGGCTGTTTATTGTTTGGGATCGTTTGGCAGGCTGATTGTTTTGCCCCTGCCTTGCCCTTAGGAACGCCGCGCGATCCTCTGGATCAGACCACCCCGCTCAGGCGGGCTTCTCTTATGTCGGTACGTTAGCGGACGACCAAATTCCCTTTACTATTGGCGCCCTCGAGGCGTACAGTTTGTCATCGGTCCACGTATGCAACCGGGTGTCGACCGCTTGAGAGACAATCTGCTCTTGCCCCAATGG
>NZ_JBNDHT010000158.1:0-14667 GCF_056755115.1 Rhizobium sp. SVR5-2C
TCCGCCGAGCCGCCGGGCAAGCAGTTCACCGCCCGGGTCCTCGAGTACAAGCATGGTCTGGCCACCTTCGCGCACCAGTTCCAGCGGCCGAAGCGCCCAGGTGCCTTCCAGCTCGTCGGTCAAGCCATATTCGTGGGCGAAGCTATCAAGGATTGAATGTCGCGGATGCTCTGCGGCGGGCAGAGCGGCAAGCACGGCCTTACGTGTCCCGTCAGGATCGAGATGCCACCCCCGGCAGAAGACCCGTTCGCCGTCTTCCCATAGAAGCTGGCAACTGCCGTCATCTTCAGTGCCAAACCGAAAAGTTGGGGTCATTTGCGGGACTCCACCACCCAGGCCCTGTCCTTCCTGGCTGACCGCGCAATTTCGTCTTTAGATCGTCCACCCAAGTTGCCCGTATCAGCATATTATCACATCGCATGGGTTCATCCAGCACTTGTGCCCAAATTCAGCGCCAACAGATGCAGGCCGTCTTTGATTGGGCGTACCCGAGGAGCGGCGTGTAAGGGATGAAACGGAAATGCGGGTCGCCCCAGAAGACCGGCCCGAAAAGACTCCCCGTCGAACTCACGGATATCACGCGGGAACCTCGGGCTTTGGCGAGATGAGGGCGCAGGCCGGTTGTAAGGGCGAAGTGTCCGAGGAAATTGGTCGCGAACTGCATTTCGCAGCCCTCGGCGGACCGCTCGAGTTCGGGGAGCGCCATGATGCCCGCGTTGTTGACAAGGGCATGAAGCGGCTTTTCCCAATCGGCGACGAAGTTCCGGACGGATCGCAAATCCGCCAGGTCAAGCGGTCGCACGTCAATTTGCGGGTTCCCGGTTTGCTCGCGAATCGACCGGGCGACGTCTTCGGCCGCCTCTGGTCTGCGCGCCGCAACGGTCACCGCCGCGCCCGCGGATGCAAGGCTCCTCACGGTTTCGATCCCAAGGCCGCTGGCTCCGCCAGTCACGATCATGGTCTTTCCCGCCAAATCGACACCGGATAGGACTTCCGCTGCGGTCGATGAGAAGCCGAATGGTAGCGTGGTGGTCATGGTTATTCTTTCTTGTCGTTATTCATGGATAACTGTGCGAGAGGGGCGGGACGGCAGAGGCAGACCCGTCTGCCATCACAGGACCAATACGGGGCGGCCAACGGTTTCGCCCGCTTCCAGCGCGCGTTGCGCTTCGGCGATCCCGTCAAAGGACACCTCGGTCGATGTGCGGTTTCAGGCGACCACGATCTGCGAGTTCAGCGATTTCCTTCAAGGTAGCCGTCTGCCGAAGACGATGGCCATGGTTGCGGCTGATCTGCGGCAGTCCAATATTGACGAAGCTGATATCGAGGTTTTTCCATTCGGCAGGGCCGTTACCTTCGGCAGGCCACGCGGACACGACGGTGTTCACGAGCGTGCCGTAGGCGGCTGTATGGGCGAAGCTTCTGGCGAAGTTCTCCTGCCCGACAAAGTCGAAGACTACATCAGCGCCTGGCGAGCCTCTCATTGCTCCAGCGCTTCCTCAATGTTCTGCGTTCGATAGTTGATGATGAGGTCAGCGCCGAGCTTTCGAACGAGTCCAGCCTTGGCCTCGCTGGATACGGTTGTCGCGATCTTCGCTCCGATCGAAGCGAGATATTGTATCGCGATATGGCCGAGACCGCCTGCGCCGCCGTGGACGAGGACATGGTCGCCACTGCTGACCTGCCCCTTATCGAACACAGCCTCCCAGGCTGTCAGCCCGACAACAGGCAACGCCGCCGCCTCTGCGAAGCCCATGCTGGCGGGCTTGAACGTCACGTAATCGCCACGGACTACCTTATATTCGGCGTAGCTACCGGGGTTGCCGGCATAACCCCCGTCCACATACCAGACTTCATCGCCGGTCCGGACATTGGTCACTGCCGTGCCGGCTTCCACGACGATGCCGACACCGTCGATTCCGAGGATTGTCGGCAAAACAGTGTCATCACCCTCAATGTCGTACACCGCGCCATTTTTCCGGTTTTGCCAGTCGGCGGGGTTGATGCCCGCCGCCTTTACCTCAACGATGACGTCTTGCTCGTCGCGAAGCCCGGGGCGGGCTACGTCTCGAACCTGAAGGACCTCCGGTCCGCCCGGGCGCGTCACCACGAGAGCCCGCATTTTGTCAGACATCGCGACGCTCTCCGTGGCCCGATCCGATGATGTCCAGCACTCGGTGCAGATTCACGGCGTCTTCAAACGTGGGGGAGAGGTGGGTGCCATCCAGCATGTCCGATGCGATGCGTGAATACGCGATGCCGACGCTCTGGCTGAAACCATCCTCGATTCCGAGGCTATCGTAGGTCTTCGGCACCTCCAGCTCGTGCATCTGCTCGTCTCCCTGGGCACCCCGCACGGTAAACCCGCCCAATCCGACGTAACCGACAGGACTCGTCAGGATCAGGTCTCCCTTGGTGCCGTTGATCTCTATATGAAGGTTGGTTCCCCGCGAGAGCCCACCGCGGAAGTGAGCACTCAGGGCAGCGCCGTTCTCCAGCAGGCCGCTGACCACGATCTGGTCGGGTGCCGTGAACGGGACCTGCTCCCCGGTCTCCACCACGCGAACCATCGACCGGCTGTTTGAAAGCGCTCCGCCAACGGATTTAAGTCCGGACCCCAGCATGAAGAGCGTAGCGTCAAGAGTATGCGCAAACGGCACGTGCAACATCGAGGCTCCGTTCGCCATATCAAGCGTGTAGAGATAGGTCTCGTTGATCTCCTCGCCCCATATAATACCGGAGCCGAGGACGGACACAGACAACACCTCTCCGACGTAGCCGCCCTTGATCAAATCCCTGATTAAAGCGATTGCAGGAACGGAACGCGTCTGCAGCCCGATGGCCGTGAACGCGTTCTTCGTCTTTGAGAAGGCGTGCATTTTCTCGGCATCGGCGAGGTTCATCCCCAGTGGCCACTCAGAGAAAACCGCCTTGCCAGCCTCGAGGGCTTTTGTCACCAGCTCAAGATGATGCGGCACCTTCACCGTCACCACCACGAGGTCGACGTTCGGATCATTCACGAGTTCGTCGGTCGATGCGTGGCCTCTGTCTACCCCGAACCTCAGCGCCGACGCCTGCGCGATGTCTTTCTTGTTGTGGCTGACGGCCGTGATGCGGAATTGCGGCAGCGCCTTCAGGGCCGGGATGTGGGCAGTCGTTGCCCAACCCTTGTCCGGGTGTACGCCGATGATGCCGACTTTGATGGCATTGCCTGTCATGCCGCGTTCTCCTTCGGCTCGATTTCAAGGATAGTGCGGCGAAGCTCCAGGTGCGCCAACCGCCACTGTCTGTCTTCCAGCCGCCATGTTTCGTGATAGTGCCCGTAGCCGTGCATGGATGCGGGTCGGCCGTCTTTTCCATCCGGGAAGATCAGGTAGTCTTCCATCGACCAGACGGCGCTGATCTCACTTTCCGACACGATGTCGATCTCGTCGTTATGGACCTGATGGATCGACTTCACTCCTGAGAGATACGCCTTCGTGACGGTAACGAACTCGTCGGCGGCGTCGAATTGCGCCAGTAGGACGCCATCCTCTACGAAACGGATGGTTGGTTTGCGTGCGAAAAGCGCGGCGAACTCGACCCACTGATGGTGTCCACGTAACGGCAGTACCGAGCTTTGAGTGTCCGAATGGTTTCAGCTGGAGCGAGACGTTTCTGCAATTGGAATCTCCTTTTCGCGCCACCATATAGCGACGCACACCAAGAGCCTTCAGCCTCGATCGTCCCAAGTTTTGGCTCGATCGTCCATCATAGGAACATTTAGTTGGACCCCTTGAGCGACATCTTTTCTTCCATGCGTATCAGGAAGGCGAAGTTTACGACGCTTGATGCCACAGCACCTTGGGGCGTCATCTCGAACGGCGACCCTTCGATAAAATTCGTGCTCGTAGTGCGGGGAGCAGGGGTACTGACGACACGGGACAACTCAGACCCTGTGGCACTGCGAGCAGGCGACGTCTTCATTATGTTCGGAGACGAGCCATACCGCGTCTACGACCACGAGCGTTCGCGTGTCGATGACTGTCTTGATGTCGAGGCGCTCAGGGAAGGCAACCGTGGCGGCACGACGACGACATTCATCAGCGGCTTCTTCGAAATCGACAGGCTGGACGCCCGGCCGCTGCTCAATGTGTTGCCGGGGCTCCTCCATCTGAAGTCCGAGCAGAACCGAAGCCGTGCGTTCCAGGCGGTACTCGAGCTACTGGCAGCGGAAGCGGATGCGCCGGGGCTCGGATCGGACGCCGTCGTGAAACGGCTGTTCGAACTGCTCTTCGTTCACGCAGTCCGCGCCTATTCGGAGCAATGGGGGACCTCAAAGACAGGTTGGCTGGCCGCGGTCGCGGACAGAAACCTCGCGCTTGCGATCGAGGCGATGCACGCCACCCCCCAGACGCCATGGACCGTCGATCGGCTGGCGCAGAAGGCGGGCATGTCGCGATCCGCTTTCGCCGCCCGTTTCAAGGAGGTCGTCGGTCAAGCTCCGCTTGCCTACCTGACCGAATGGAGGATTTATCAAGCCGCCCGGCTGATAGAAGCCAACGACGACAAGATTGCTGTTATCGCGCGCCGGATCGGATACCGGTCCGAGGCTGCCTTCACCAAGGCGTTCAGAAAGGTGATGGGGCGCAATCCCAGCGAATACAGAAAAAGTCTAGGCGCTACCTCCGCCCAGATTTCTGTAGTTAGCGACGGAATGCGAGAAGCCGCGTAATTGCCTGCAACAAGGCTTGGCTGTTGAGCGGCTTGCGCATAAATACCCGGCGGTCGTCAGCGCCAGCGTAGCCCCTGTCTTCGATGTCGGTGCGTCCGGTCATTAATACCATGGCCATGCCGGGTTCGTGGCCGCGTACCGCCTGTTCCAGCTCGAACCCGTCCATGGTGTCCATTTTGATATCGGTGATAACGCAGTCAAACGCCGTAAGGTCGCCGCTGGTCAGGAAGGAGTACGGAGAGCGATAGGTTTTGGCCGCGTAGCCCACGGACTCCAGAAGCTCCCGCAATCCCTCTAAGACCCGCTTGTCATCGTCCACGATTGCAAAGGTATGGCTCGCCTGCGCTGTCATTTACTAATTTCCATGTCGGGAATGTGTAATCGGTATGCTGAGTTTGCCGGCGATCCGCACCAGGTCGGCGAGAGAATCCGCGTGCATCTTGCGCATCATGTTTCCTCTGTGAATCTGGAACGTGATCTCGCTGATGCCGAGTTTGGCCGCGCCTTGCTTGTTCATCAGTCCACTTACAACGAGCGGAAGAACGTCTCGTTCCCTCGCGGACAGACATTCGAGCTTCGCCTGGAGGTCCTGGAGCGCAGCGCGTTCCTGCCGAGCCACCCGGTCGCGATCGAGAGCTGTTTTGATCGAGGCGAGCAGGTCTCGCTCCCTAAACGGTTTCGGAAGGAAATCGACAGCGCCGAGTTTCATGGCGCGCACGGTCATCGGAATATCCCCATGCCCCGTTATGAAGATGATCGGCGGATGAGGGTTGTCCGACAGCTGCGCCTGAAGCTCGAACCCGTCGACGTCGGGAAGCCGAATGTCGAGGACAAGACAGGAAGGTGTGTCGGGTTTGGGTGCATCGAGATATTCGCGTCCGCTCGCGAACGTCAACACGTTCATTCGCCAGGCTTCCAGGAAGTCGGAAAGGCCGTCCCGGACCCGCTTGTCATCATCGACGACAAAAACGGCGTGATCTTCATTGTACATTGGGTTCTCCTTCGGCTGTAGGAAGGGAAAAACGGAACACGGTTCCCGAGGGCTCAGATGGAGCCGCCCACAGGGCTCCGGCGTGTGCCCTGACAATGCTCCGGCAAATCGACAGGCCGATCCCCATGCCGTTGTGCTTCGTGGTGTAGAAAGGTTCGAATATCTTCTCGGTATCGTGCAATCCGATGCCGCTATCCCGAATGTCTACGACCGCGTTCCCGCCGTCGAATTTCGTTCGGATTTCCAGCAGTCTGGCCGCCCCATTTAGGGTCGCCATCGCATCGAGGGCGTTCTGAATGAGGTTTACGAGCAGCTGCAGAATGAGGCCCCTGTCGAAAAGCACCTCGGGCAAGTCGTCTTGAAGTTCTATCCGCAGATCGCACCTCGACGCTGCAATACGCTCCCGAAGTAGAACGCAAGCCTCCTCGATGACGGCATTGAGATTGCCCGGCGATATCGCTCCCCCGGACTGGCGAAACAGCGCCTTGACCCTGGTGATAACTTCGGCGGCGTCGTTGGCCGCATCGGCGGCCTTCCTGGCGCTCTTCTTCGCGCGCTCGAAATTTGGAGGCGTGGCCTCGAGCCACTTTTCGGTCGCGCCGCTGTTGGTGACCACGGCTACCAGCGGCTGGTTGATCTCATGCGCGATGGACGCAGAAAGCTCCGCCAGACTTGCGGCGCGTGTGGCCAGCTCAAGCTGGTGCTGCGCTTTTTGCAACTGCGCCTGCGCTTGCGTTTCGTCCTCGACATCGACGATGACGCCGTACCACTGAACTAGCCGGCTTTGGCAGTCACGGAGGACACGCGCTCTGCAGTCGACAAGGTGATATCCGCCGTCGGCCAGACGGTGACGGTATTTCAGCGCGATCGGTTCGCCTGTTTTGAATGACTGCTCGAAACGGTTCTTGAGGGCCGGAGCGTCGGCCGGATGGACGAGGTTGCTGATCATCGGAGCGAATCCCGACCCGTTGGCTCCTCGCAGGGCCTCCAGCGTCACCCCGGAATATTTCATCAAGGGCTCGTTGAAGTAGGTTGGCTGGCCGTCGGGGCTGGCGCACCAGACGAATGCGGGTAGGGTGTCCAGCATCAATCTCAGCCGATCAGCGTTAGAACGCAGTTCCTCTTGCGTCTGGTGAAGTTCCTCGATGTCGACGTTGGTCCCGTACCACTGGATTATCTCGCCGTTCTCGCCGAGCAGCGGGGCCGCGGTTACCCTGTTCCAACGGTATGTCCCGTCATTGAACCGAAGGCGGCAGATCAGCGAGAGAGGCGTCTTCTGTTTGACGCAATCGGCCCATGTCGATTGGAAACCAGCCATGTCGTCGGCATGAACGACCCCGAAATTGTTGTCCCTGATTTGCTCCGTCGTCGCGCCGAGATATTCCAGTAGTTTGGGATTCTGATAGATTGGCTCACCGTTGGGAGCTCCGCACCATATCATCACGGGCATGGTATCAATGAGAGTGCGTAGCTGGCGCTCACTGTCGGCCAGCCGTTGCTCGGCTCTCCGTTTCTCGTCGACATCGATGGTGGTGCCATACCATCCCTGAATATCACCTCGTTCATTCAGATGGGGGCGTCCATATGCGTGGAACCAGTTGTAGTCGCCATCGGCCCGCCTGATGCGATGGACGGACTCGAAGGGCGTACCCGTCCTCATACTGGTGAGCCAAGCCTGAGTCACACGCTCTGAATCTTCAGGATGCACGGCCTCCAGGCCCGTGCGTCCGGTGGCGTTGAACTCGTCCGTGCTCTTGCCGACATAATCGACGACGCTCGGGTTGACGTAGACAAAATTTCCCTTGGCGTCGGTCGCCCAGCCAAGCCCCGGCATGCTTTCCACGATCAGTCTCGCGTCGACGAGATTCTGGTCGATAGTTGCCCGTTTCCGCCAGATGCTTACCAGCCAGAAAGCGCCGATCCCCGACAAAAGGAACGCCAAGGGTCGCGTGATCGAGCCTGTCCGCGCCTCGTAAACCAACAGGATCAGGGCGCATCCGACGATCAACAAAAGTGCAACCGCTGCCGCAGTCTGCCTGCGTTCGATGAACATAAGCGCGGCCACGACGATGAACAGTGCACCATAGGGTTCCTGTTCGAATGCTCCCAAAGCAGTTCCCGCGAAGCCCGTAGCAAGTGCAGGCGCGTATTGCCGTATTTCAATCCCCCTCACGACATTCTCCCGGTCCACGCCACTGAAGTTGCCGGAACCATACTTCGATCCCGAAGATCAAGCCAGACGGACCGCGAGACTAACGGAAACATATGATTGGCCGACCGGACTCTGCTGCATATCCTCTCCGAAATCGAAGCGTGATGGACGGACGGCCAAGAGTCACCGTCCTCGCCGTCCGATACGCCGCCCGATGGTTGGCAGAAGGATCGAGGCACATGACATCCGGTAACCCGATACACCTCCCGATTTCCCGCCGCACCGTGCTCGGAACTGCCGCTGGGGCCTTTGGAGCATCGTTATTGGGGTTTCCCGAACTGGCTCCGGTCCAGACCGCAAGCGCACAGTCGAGCCAACCATCAGCCGAGGAAAAGAAAATGGGCATGATTACCACGAAAGACGGGACGCAGATTTTCTACAAGGACTGGGGCAAGGGCCAGCCTGTGGTTTTCCACCACGGATGGCCGCTCAGCGGCGATGACTGGGACAACCAGATGCTCTTCTTCCTAAGCAAGGGATACAGAGTGATCGCGCACGACAGGCGCGGACATGGTCGGTCGACGCAGACCGCCATCGGCAACGATATGGACACCTACGCGGCCGACGTCGCGGAGCTGGCGGAGGCACTCGACCTGAGGAATGCGATCCACGTCGGTCACTCGACGGGAGGCGGTGAAGTTACCCGCTATGTCGCCCAGCATGGGAAAGGCAGAGTCGCCAAGGCCGTGATTATATCGGCGATCCCACCAGTCATGTTGAAATCCGACAGTAATCCGGGCGGCCTGCCGATCTCAGTGTTCGACGATCTGCGCGCCCAGCTCGCTGCCAACCGCGCGCAATTCTATCTCGACGTGCCAAGCGGCCCCTTCTACGGCTTTAACAGGAAGGATGCAAAGGTCTATCCGGGTTTGATCCAGAACTGGTGGCGGCAGGGAATGATCGGCGGCGCTGTCGCACATTACGAATGTATCAAGGTCTTTTCTGAAACGGACTTCACAGAGGACCTCAAGAAAATCGATGTCCCCGTACTCGTGATGCACGGCGACGACGACCAGATCGTTCCGATCGCGGACGCCGCACTCCTGTCGATCAAGCTGCTCAAGAACGGCACGCTGAAAGTCTACAAAGGCCTGCCGCACGGAATGTGCAGCACCCATCCGGATATTATCAACCCCGATCTGCTGGCATTTTTCCAGGCATGATCGTTCGGCGGACAAGCGGCTCCAGGTGAATCCCAAGCTCCCTGGAGCCGCTCCGCCTTTCCCAAAGGACATGCGATGACCCAGGATTTCAAGATTTCACGCCGCGGATTTTGCCTATGCTGCATGGCCGCCATGACCTTTGCCGCCACGGGAGGCTGGCTTAGCCCTCCTGAGGTCTTTGCTAAGGCACAGGGCATCGTCGACATGATCCGCGATGAAGCTGCGAAGGCACCGATCAAAATCCACAAGGCAAGAGCCGGCGTGTCGATCCTCGAGGGATCGGGCGGCAACATAGCCGTCCTGACCGGTGGTGATGGCAAGGTGCTGATCGACGGGGGCATAACCGCATCGCGTCCCAGAATACGCGATGCTTTGGCCGGCTTGGGCAAACAGCCCGTCCGTCATCTCATAAACACCCACTGGCACTTCGATCACACCGACGGAAACGAATGGCTGAACGGCGAAGGAGCGGCGATCCTCGCCCATGAAAACACAAAAGCACACCTAATGACGGTGCAGAAGGTCGAGGACTGGGACTTCGAATTTCCACGGCCGCCTCTCGCGGCTGTGCCCTCGGAGACCGTCGGTGACGAGATGTCTCTGGTATTGAACAAGTCGACGCTGATGCTCAAACACCATCCGAACGCCCATACGGACGGCGACATCTCGGTCGCGTTCGGCGAAGCCGACATCGTTCATACCGGTGACCTTTACTGGAACGGCATCTATCCGTTCATCGATTACTCCACAGGCGGCGGCATCGACGGCAAAATCAAGGCCGTGGAGGAAATCCTCTCGCGCGTCGGCGAGAAGACAATTGTCATCCCCGGTCACGGCCAGCCGCTCAGCAAGAAGTCGGAGCTTAGCGACTATCGAACGATGCTCGTCGATATCCGCGGGAACGTCGCCAAGCTCAAGTCGGAGGGCAAGCCGGTCGATGCGGTGATCGCCGCCAAGCCGACCGCGGCGTTCGACGCGAAGTGGGGGCAATTCGTTATCTCACCCGACTTTTTCGCACGTCTTGTCTACCACGGCGTTTGACGCCGCAACACGGAGCCATCCTATGCCGATGATCGACTGGAATGCCTATCACAGTCAGGTGCTTGCCGGCGTCGGCGAGCTGGCGGCCCTGAGCCCGGACGTAATCCGCGGTTATCAAGCGATCGGCGGAGCAGCCAGAAAAACCGACCTCCTCGGGTCGAAGGTCAACGAGCTGATCGCCTTGGCTGTCGCGGTTTCCCTGCGCTGCGACGGCTGCATCGTCGTCCATACGGAGGCCGCGCTCAAAGCGGGTGCGACACGAGAGGAAATCGCCGAAGCGCTCGGAACTGCGATCGGTGTCAACGCCGGGGCAGGTCTTGTCTACTCCACACGCGTGATGGATGCCTTTAAGGCTAAGACACAGGACAAACACGAAGCCTGACTCTCCGACGACAATGCTGCCCTGAAGGCGATGCTGATCGCGGCCCAAGCGCGTGAAGTCCGCAAGGATGAACGGATCGAGCGGCTGGAGAAGCTTGTCGCCGCTTTCAAGCAAGCCTCCTTCGGTCGCAAATCCGAGAAGGTGATCCGAGCAGTTCGATATCGCACTGGAGGACCTGGAAAGGCGATCCATGCCGAAGACGAGGCGGATAGCCCTTCGGGTAAACCACATGCGAAGCCGCGGACAGCTAATCGTGGCTCTCTTCCTGCTCACCTTCCGCGCATTGAGGAGATCATCGAGCCGGAAAGCCTTATCTGCGGCTGCTTGCATCGGCGAAGATGAGTTCGAGCGATTGGATGTGGTTCCAGCGCAGTTCCGCGTCATCGTCACCCGTCGCCCCAAATATGCTGGCCGTGCCTGTACGACGGTGTCGTGCAGGCTCTAGCCCCGGTACGACTAATCCAAGCTGGGTTGCCGACGGAGGCGACCATCGCATATGCGCTGGTATCCAAATAGGCCGACCATTTGTTGACCGGCGGGCCCAAATCATGGGCCGCCAGGGCATCGATCTCTACCGCTTGCCGATTGGGTCGGTCGGGCAGTTTTCGTCATCGACGCTAACCACGTGCGCGGGCCGTAATTTCCGCTAGGAGCGCGTCGATGTCGTCGAGAAGGTCGCCCTGGTCTTCCAGGCCGACACTTATCCGCAAGATCAGATCGTCTCCGGGCCAGCTGGTCGCAGATCTGTGCGCTTTGACCGGCATCGGCGCGACGAGGCTCCTGGTGCCGCCCCATGACGCTCCGATTGCAAAAGTCTTCAGGACATCCAGCGATGGCGGAACATGTCCCGCTACTCCAGGTGCGAAGACCACACCGAAAACCGCAGACGAACCAAGGAAGTCGCGCCGCCAGATCGGATTTCCAGGATCGGATGGTAAAGCGGGATGTATCACGCGTTGGACGATTTCTGACTTTTGAAGTCTTCCGATTAGAGACAGCGCCACTTCGCAAGCGTGCCGCATACGGACGCCGAGGGTCTCCATACCTCTCAACACCATCGAGGCGTCGTCCGGCGAAACAGAGATACCCAATCGTCCGAGCGTGGACCGGATCGGAGCGACAAGCTGCTCGTCGCGAACGGTCAGCGATCCCAATAACAGGTCCGAGTGGCCTGAGATATATTTGGTCAGCCCTTCTGTGACGATGTCGGCACCGAGGGAGAGGGGCTTGTAGTTGAGCGGCGTCGCCCAGGTATTGTCGCAGCCGACCAGTGCGCCGTGACGATGTGCCATCGCGGCAATCTCCGGCAGGTCCTGTACTTCCATTGTCGTGGAACCTGGAGATTCGCACCAGACGATTTTCGTTCGATCATTGATCCTGGTTTCAAGGTCGGTGAGATCGACAGGATTGTAGTAGCTCACTTCCACGCCGAAACGTGCGAGGTCCGTATTGGCGAAGTCGCGCATCGGCGGATAGGCGGAGTCGGTTATCAAGATGCCATCCCCAGCCTTGAGGAACGGCAGGACCGCGATTGTATTGGCGGCTTGCCCCGAGGGCACAAGAAACGTTCTCACCCCTTGCTCCAGCGCCGTCAGCTTAGCCTCGAGGGTTCGCGTGGTCGGTGTGCCGTAGAGCCCGTAACTGTATCCGTCCGGACCGCGATTTCCGCGGTTCGCATAGTGCTCGGCGTTGTCGAAAACGATTGTCGACGCCCGATGGACGCCGACGGCCAGCGCCTTGAAGCCTTCCGTGTTGACTTCGGGTGTCATGACACAGCGGGTGAGGTCTTTCATCGGTACTTCCTTCTTCGCCAGGCAGGCTCAGCTGCGGTCATCGGCCTCATACACAAGAGCGTCCGGTCGGGAAACGCCAAGCTACGAAAAAACGAGATTGCTGATCTCGATCGATATCAGTTCGCGCGCCGTGTCGGGCGTTAGGTCGGGACGTCGCGGATATCCGGTAAGTGTCGTCGGCATCCTCAAGCCGTGCACATCGACGTATTCCGTGACAAGCTCGGATACCGTAATGCCCGAGCCTCCATCGACGTGATAGTCGTGCCGCCGCAGGAGGAAATCGGAGTCGAAGAAGTAATCCTGCACACGAGCAGGCGTGGAAAGTTCGGGAGGGAATTCCGCCCTCAGGACCCGCCATTGACGACCTGCTTCGTTCCATGGGACGAGTTCGCTTATTTCCACCCCTCCAGTCGCCAGCATGAAGGGCGAGGTCAGCAGCGATCGCACGGTGGAGCACGTCATCAGGACGCCCGTCAGGGGGGCAAGGGGTGGCTTGAACTGCAGGTGCACGAGGCGGACATCTTCGAGGCTTGTAACCGCCGTGCCGTCCTTTCGAACAACGGACAGTCGGTTGCGGTCGAGGTCGCTTAGGCAGTCAATGCACCCAAGCGGTTCAACGATGACCCTGTTCCGGTGAATGATGACCGTTACTCGTGGGGATGTCCCGAGCGGACCGTCCTGGCAGAACGGACCTCTTATACTCGCCGTGGCATTCGCAACTCGACAACTGTTCCAGTTCGTCATGCCTCCATGCGCGGCGATGACCTTGTCGAGCAGTCTGTTCACTTTTCGCCCCCATTACCGCAGCCGCTCAGCTTGAGCGATGATGCCGTCCGAAGAGGGTACTCTTTTCCAGCGCGGCGGAAATAATATGTTCCATTAGTGCGCGAGGCGCAGGCGCAGATTGCAACCTTGCGCGTAAGCAAGATCTCCTCCCTCTAAATATATATATGATTTCCAGTCTTCTGAACTTGGCGCACTGTCCCGGAACACAATCCTCTCAGGAGACAGAATTATGCCGACGATGAAAGCCGCGGTCGTAGAGGCCGCCAACGCCCCCTTTAGGATAACCGACATCCCGCACCCGAAACCAGGAGGCGGCCAGGTTCTTGTCCGTGTGAAGGCAAGCGGCGTCAATCCCCTCGACACGAAAATCCGGGCCGGAGCTGCGGCTCATGCGAAGCAGGGCTTTCCCGCCATACTGGGGATCGACTTGGCTGGTGTCGTGGCTGAAGTGGGAGAGGGCGTCACACGCTTCTCGCCGGGTGACGAAGTTTACGGAATGACCGGCGGCGTCGGCGGTAACCAGGGGTCTCTCGCCGAATACGCTTCGGTCGACGAACGCCTGCTGGCGAAAAAACCCTCAAACATGTCAATGCGCGAAGCGGCCGCGCTCCCTCTTATCTTCATCACCGCATGGGAAGGTCTCGTTGACCGTGTCAACCTACGAGCAGGTCAAAGCCTCCTCGTGCTCGGTGCTGGTGGCGGCGTTGGACACATCGCTGTTCAGATCGGCGTGGCTCTCGGGGCGAAGGTGTTCGCGGTCGATTCAGCGCCCAAGGCTGAATACCTCAGCGGTCTCGGAGCGACTCCGATCGACTATGCGGTAGATGACGTCGAAAGCTATGTAGCGAAACATTCCGGCGGAAAAGGTTTCGATGTGGTCTACGACACAGTCGGCGGACCGGGACTGGACACCGCTTTCAAAGCCGTTGGCCGGTTCGGTCACGTCGTGAGCTGTCTTGGCTGGGGAACCCACGTCCTGGCTCCGCTGTCATTCAAGTCCGCAACCTACTCCGGCGTATTCACATTGATCCCCCTTCTAACAGCCGAGGGACGCGAGCATCACGGCGAGATCATGCGCGAGGCGACGAAGCTGGTGGAAGCGGGAAAGGTGTCGCCGAGGCTCGATCCAAGAAGATTTACCTTAGACACTGCCGCCAGCGCTCATGAACTGCTGGAGACCCGAAAAGCCAACGGTAAGCTCGTCATCGAGGTTCATTGACGGGGCGAAGGTCTGATTTTTGCCAACGGCTTCAGCTCCCCATTTGGAACCTGACTTCCTCCACCAACGCTGGCAATGCGCGGAGATGGATTCAATCAACGGCCGCTTATGAAGAGGTCACAACAATCGCGGTTGAAATTTCCTTGCCTTCGCGGCGGTAACTGTGCGGAACGCTAGAGTCAAAATATATAGCGTCTCCTGTATCCAGCGCTGCCTCCTTACCATCCACATTGACTATAAGGCGACCGCTGAGCACGTAGATGAACTCAGCGCTGCCATGTTGATGCGACTCTGACGGCGGCGAATCGACCGGGAACTCGGCGTAGAACGCCTCCATGCGGCGGTCAGAAGCGGGATAGTCCAGGC